>CAJTYC010000134.1 GCA_910584185.1 uncultured Muribaculaceae bacterium | reverse complement strand
AGCCACCGGGAGAGAGGAGCCTCCGGCGACGATAACAATATTTCTTTGATTTCAATTTTTTTCAGGTTATGGAGACTAAATATTTATTTGTTACCGGCGGCGTCGTGTCGTCTTTGGGTAAAGGTATCATTTCTTCGTCGTTGGCTCTGTTGCTGCAGGCCCGCGGCTATAGGGTAACTATCCAGAAGTTTGACCCCTATATCAACATCGACCCGGGCACTCTGAACCCGTATGAACATGGTGAGTGCTACGTGACTGTAGACGGGCATGAGTGCGACCTCGACCTCGGCCACTATGAGCGTTTCACCGGCATTCATACCACCAAGGCAAACAACATCACCACGGGCCGCATATATCAGAATGTGATAGAGCGCGAACGCCGAGGCGACTACTTGGGCAAGACGGTTCAGATTATCCCTCACGTCACCGACGAGATAAAGCGTTGCGTCAAGATTCTCGGCGATACCGGCGACTATGATTTCATTATCACCGAGATCGGAGGCACCGTAGGCGATATCGAGTCTACCCCGTATCTGGAGGCTGTGCGCCAGCTTAAGTGGGAGATGGGCCGCAATGTGGAGTTCATCCACCTCACCTATGTGCCTTATCTGAAGGCCGCCAAGGAGCTTAAGACCAAGCCTACCCAGCACTCAGTGAAGATGCTCCAGCAGGTGGGTATCCAGCCCGATATCCTTGTGCTCCGCACCGAGGTGGAGCTTCGCGAGTCGATGCTGCATAAGGTGGCACAGTTTTGTAACGTCACGGAGCAGGCTGTGATACAGAGCCTCGATGCCCCCTCTATCTATGAGGTGCCCCTTATGATGCACGCGCAGGGCCTCGACAGGATTGTGCTCGAGAAGGCCGGACTCCCCGTGGAGGGTGAACCTGACATGCAGGCCTGGATGCACTTCCTCAGCAAGGTGGAGGGTGCCACGGAGAAGGTGCGCATCGGCCTCGTGGGCAAGTATGTGGAACTCCAGGATGCCTACAAGTCTATCAGCGAATCGCTGAGCCATGCTGCGGCCTACAACGACCGTAAGCTCGAACTCGTCTACATTCACTCCGAGAAGCTCGACGAGAGCAACGTGGAGGAGAAACTGAAAGATATGGATGGCGTGATAATCGCCCCCGGATTCGGCCAGCGCGGCATAGAGGGTAAATTTGTGGCCCTCAAATGGCTCCGCGAGCATGATGTGCCCACGTTGGGTATCTGCTTGGGCATGCAGTGCATGGTGATAGAATATGCACGTAATGTGCTCGGCCTCGCCGGCGCAAACTCCGCAGAGATGGACGCCAATGCTCCCCACAAGGTGATCGACATGATGGAGGAGCAGAAAAACATCTCCAACATGGGGGGTACAATGCGCCTCGGCGCTTACGACTGCCAACTGCGTCCCGGCTCGAAGACGGCTCAGGCTTACGGAAGCACCTCTGTGCGCGAGCGTCACCGCCACCGCTACGAACTTAACGCCGCCTATGAGCAGCAGCTCGAGGAGGCCGGCCTGAAATGCGTAGGCAAGAACCCCGACACGCAGCTTGTTGAAGTGGTCGAGGCTGACGGCCTCCGCTGGTTTGTCGGCACGCAGTATCACCCCGAATACCAAAGCACGGTGCTCAGGCCACACCCGCTCTTCGAGGCCTTCATCAAGGCGGCAATTACTAAATAATTTAAGTTTCGCAAGTATATGATTGATGAGATAAGGGCATAAAAAAACGA
>CAJTYC010000133.1 GCA_910584185.1 uncultured Muribaculaceae bacterium | reverse complement strand
ACCAGAGGGGTTGAGTCAAAGCAGCCAAAAAGAAGCCGGTCAAACACAAATTAACAGATTCTATGAATCTTCATTAATTTGATTGTGAAAACATATAAATAAATTAACAATGTCCGAATTGATAAAAATTACCATGGACTCGCAGAGTTGGCCGCTTTTAGCACCTCAACTCTGCGACCCCTATGGGCAAAATTTTTATGAGACGGGCTCTAACAAAGGGGGGGAGCGTCAAAGCCTCCATTCACGCATAAAAGAGCAAAAAGATGAACAGCAACATACCCTTGGCAGAGAGAATGCGGCCCACCTCGCTGGAGGACTATGTGGGTCAGGAGCATCTGGTGGGACCCGAAGGAATCATCAGGCGGATGATAGAGACGGGCCGTGTGAACTCCTTTATATTATGGGGTCCTCCGGGAGTCGGGAAGACCACACTTGCACGCATTGTGGCTACTGCCACGGGGGTGCCGTTTTACACTCTTTCGGCGGTCACCTCGGGTGTCAAGGAGGTGCGCGATGTGCTCCAGAAGGCGGAGGCAGACTCCCGGAGCCTTTTTGCCAAGGGGAGGCCGATACTCTTTATCGACGAGATCCATCGCTTCAACAAGTCTCAGCAAGACTCGCTGCTCGGGGCAGTGGAACGAGGCACCGTGACGCTCATCGGGGCCACCACGGAGAACCCCTCGTTCGAGGTAATCAGACCGCTGCTCTCTCGCGCGCAAGTCTACACGCTCAAATCGCTCGACACCGATGGGATGCAGCAACTGCTCGACCGCGCCCTCAGCACGGATGAGATTTTGTCGAAGCGCCGAGTTGAGGTGAAGGAGAAAAATGCCTTGTTCAGATATGCCGGGGGCGATGCCCGCAAGCTGCTCAACATACTCGACCTGCTCGAACAATCGGCCGGCGCGGATGCTCCTATTATAATAGATGATGCCCATGTCACCGACAGCCTTCAAGAAAATCCCGCCGCCTACGACCGCAATGGCGAGATGCACTACGACATCATTTCGGCATTCATAAAGTCGATACGCGGTAGCGACCCGCAGGCGGCAGTATATTGGTTGGCCCGAATGGTGGCCGGCGGCGAAGACCCGAAGTTCATAGCCCGACGCCTCATAATCCTCGCATCGGAAGATATCGGGCTGGCCAATCCGAACGCCCTGCTTATGGCCAACGCAGCCTTCGACGCTGTCAATAAAATCGGCTGGCCGGAGGGAAGGATAGTGCTTTCGGAGTGCGCCATCTACCTCGCCAACTCCCCCAAAAGCAACTCCGCATACATGGCAATCAACGATGCAATCGAGGCCGTGAACCGCACAGGAGACCTCCCCGTGCCGTTGCATCTGCGCAACGCGCCGACCAAACTGATGAAAGAAATGGGGTATCACGAAGGGTATAAATATGCGCATGATTATGCAAATAATTATGTAAAGCAACAATACCTACCTGATGAAATAATCAACGAAAAATTTTGGAAGCCCGGCGCAAACCAACAAGAGGCAAGGATGCAACAACGCCTCGACGAACTGAACAAATAAGACATAAAAGTCCCCACCGTTCTTGGCGATGGGGACTTTTATTATGTCATAACATTTTCTACAAACAACAATAAGTTCCAAAAAGAACAATACAGTCAATGAAAATTAAATGGAAACCGGCTTTGTTTTGCTTGTGACGTCGGCGGCGCCTCCTTTCCCCCAGTGCGCGATGCAGCATGCCTGACGTCGCGAAGCCACCGGGAGGGAGGAGCCTCCGGCGACGA
>CAJTYC010000132.1 GCA_910584185.1 uncultured Muribaculaceae bacterium | reverse complement strand
ATGCGCACGTCGGGTTATTCAACCGCTGACTTCACGCTCTCTGTGTTCACCGATATAGCCGGAAACAAGGCTGATTCCTGTGTGCTGCACGTCTTATATTGCGACCGATATTCGGTCTGCACCGACGTGCCGAAATTCCTCCAAGAGAATTTCCTTACGACCCTCTCCATGCGCCGTGTCGCACCAGGCTCCACAGTCTCGCTTTTCTTCTACACCGAAAAGGGGGAGAGTATCGCTTACAATGTGGCCCACACATTCAGCAAAATTGACTCCGAGGCCATATACCGCCACGAATATACCATTGACGGCGGCAAAACTGCCGCTTCGTCTGGTGTCGTTCAACTCAATATTTCGCTGAACTCCATCGTGGCAGACGCAGCTTCTTTCGCCACCGCAAGGCTCGGCGATATTACGTTGCTGTCGTTCACCGTTCGTTGCGGTCAAAGGTCAATCACATTCTTCATTGACCCCATATTGAACGACCGCAACACTTTTGCTTTCAGAAATTGCTTCAACGTGTGGGACACTGCGACTTTGCCTGTCGTAACCAAGGCAAAGACCGATGTTGAACGCTCAACTGCCATCATCAACGGCAAGTCTCGCTTCTACAACCAGTCTACGGCAAAAGCCTACGAGGTTGAAGCTGGTCCACTCACTTCTGACGAAGCGGAGTGGATCGACCAACTCTTTTCATCATACGAGGTATTCCGAATCGAGCTGAACGAGGTCGATAGTTACGACCCGTTGATACTTACCCCGGTTCTCATCACCGACTGTACCTGCGAGATTCAAGACGGCGACGAGAAACTTAACACGGTCAAATTCACATGGCGATTTGCCGACAACCGCCCGATAGTGCGCTTGACGGCATCACCCGGCATATTCACATCCCCTTACAACTTAGTCTATTCGTAACCAATGGCTCACTCGATACACATATCTACAGCTCGCACTATGCTCAACAGCGGCGACCCTGTCGATATTTCCGTCTGGAAATCCGACGGCTCTATACTCGAACTCGGTAACGTCATTTCTCTCCGTTACTCGTTCTATGGGGGCTGGCGCAACGTGAAGTTGCTTGCCTCCGGCGAGTGCCGCAAAATTCGCGACTGCTGCATCTTCAAGGTCAATGACCTCGAAGTATTCCTTTAATTATTGTTAAATAGTGTGTAAATATATCAATGTGTGTCAGTTGGCCTATATAGCACTATTTGTTAACGCATCTAAACGGCGATTTGGGGCATATTGTTTTTATATCTAATTTTGTAACAGAAAATTAAATATAACAAGTATGAGCCCATATCGTAGAGCAAAAAGAGAGGATGCTTTCAAGCCCTCCAAGAAAGAACTGTCAGTTTCTATTGGCAGCGTAGACGATAGCTTTGAATCATTACAAACTATGTGTAATGATAAAGCTAACGAACTTATCAAGTCCGTTGAGTTAGAGAGCGGCGAAGAAATGCAAGTAGTGTTTTGGACAGAGGACTTCCCAGAACTCATTGGCATTGCCAACATCGCCAAGAATGATGCCGGTTTAATGACTTACTCAATGGATTATTCCCAAACGACGCTATAAATAAGCGTCTTTTCGCGCACCTTATATAGTCCATAACTTCGCTGAAAAATCAGCAAATTATGGACTTATCTTTTTCCGACCTTAATTTCAACTCCGTTGAAACGCTTCCGGGCTTCGACGCCCGCGCCGCGTTTACCGTCAACTCGGCTACAATCTTCCGTGAGGAAGTTGACATTGTGCCGACTATCGTTGACGAAACGCTCTCTTACATTCCCTGGGGCGGCGACAACCAAATGCCGTTCAACATCATCGACCACATAGAAAAGGACGAAACCCTCGCCACTTGTCAGATATTCAATGCCGAGGTCTGTTATGGCTCCGGCTTGCGGTATGATACCTGCATCGCCACCGCCAAAATCAAGAATGAAGTCGAGGACTTCCTTCTCGACAACGACCTTGCGGCATACTTCCTCGGTGTCAGTCAGGACTTCAAGCACTTCGGCTTCGCCGTCTCCGTGCTTATCCTAAATGAAGACGGCACGAAAATCGTGCGCCTTCTCAGGAAGGAAGCCTACTACTGCCGTTTTGCCCCGGCTGACGCAGAGGGCAAAATACCCTCGGTACTATATGCCAACTGGCGTAAGTGCGTCTCGGCGCGAGCCGATATTGAGGTCATAGACCTTCTCGACCCGTCCGCGCCTTGGCGAGATCTGCAAAGCAAGCTCGCCAAGAAAACACGCTGCCGCAAGTTCGCCATCGTGTCGCGGATTCCGACCGTGGACTCTACTTATTACCCCAAACCTTACTACGCTGCGCTCTTTAAGGGTAAGTGGTACAATATCAAGCAGCTTATCGGAATTGCCAAAGAAGCGAAGCTCCGCAATTCCGCGCCTATCAAATATCACATCGAGGTCGGTGCGAAATATTGGGAGTCAATATTCCGTGCCGAGGGCA
>CAJTYC010000131.1 GCA_910584185.1 uncultured Muribaculaceae bacterium | reverse complement strand
AGTGTTTTTCTAATCGCGAATTTCGCAAATTTCGCAAATTTTGTTCACTGGCTTGTTTTGGCAGTTGCTAATTTAAAAATTTGCGATAATCGGCGTAATTTGCGATTCATGCTTCCTAAGTTGTTTTTTAATCGTTACTTATGTTTTTTTATGCAAATTCGTTTGTTGTGTGTATGCTTTTTCGCTAAATTTGCAGTATGAAAGCAAATGACGTCAATATTAAGAATAAGCGTGCTCGCTTTGACTATGAAATCACCGACACTTACACCGCCGGCATTGTGCTTACCGGCACGGAAATCAAGTCCATCCGCGACGGAAAGGCTTCGCTCGTCGACACCTATTGCATGGTGGAAAATGGCGAGGTGTGGGTAAAAGGTATGAATATTTCCGAATATTTCTATGGCACTTATAATAACCATCAGGTGCGCCGCGACCGCAAGCTACTCCTTAACCGTAAGGAAATCGCAAAACTCGCCAAGGCGTCGGAAGACCCCGGATATACCATTGTGCCCCTGAAAGTTTTCATAAACGAAAAGGGTCTCGCCAAGATGCTCATCGGCGTGGGCCGAGGCAAGAAGCAATATGACAAGCGCCAGTCCATACGCGAACGGGAGGATAAGCGCAACATAGACCGAATGTTCAAGAAATGATGCGACTTCTCGAACTGCTCGCTCCCGCCGCCAACAAGCAGGTGGCCATGCAGGCTATTCTGCATGGTGCCGATGCCGTGTATATGGGTGGCCCAAGCCATGGTGCACGCCATAAGGCCGCAAATTCTATCGAGGATATCCGCGAAACCGTGGAGTTTGCTCACCGCTACCGCGCCAAAGTATATGTCACGGTCAATACCATCGTATATGAAAACGAACTCCAAGCGGTGGAGCACCTCTGCCACGACCTGTATCGCGCAGGTGTAGATGCACTTATAGTGCAAGATATGTCGCTATTGCGTTTGAATTTGCCGCCGATTGCGCTTCACGCCAGCACGCAGTGCGACACGCGCACCCCGTCCAAGGCCCGTTTCTTGCAGGATGTCGGTTTTTCGCAGATTGTGCTCGCACGCGAACTCTCGGTGGGTGAGATTCGCGAGATTGCCGATGCCGTAAGTGTACCGATAGAGTGTTTCATACATGGAGCGCTCTGTGTGAGCTATTCGGGGCGTTGCGGCGCGAGTTGCCTTACCACAGGACGTTCGGCCAATCGTGGCGAGTGCTCGCAGATGTGCCGCATGCCTTACACCTTGCGCAATGCAAAGGGAGAGATCTTGGAGAAGGACAAGTATCTGCTGTCGCTGCGCGATTTCAACGCCTCGCCGATACTCGAGGAGATGGTTATGGCCGGTGCATCCTCTTTCAAGATTGAGGGCCGACTCAAGGATGCCGATTATGTAAAGAACGTCACGGCGTTTTATCGTGCAGAACTCGACCGCATCATAGCCGCGCATCCCGATATGTTGGCACGTTCATCTTTTGGCGTATCTGAAGTTTCGTTCACGCCTCAGCTTAACAAGAGCTTCAACCGTGGCTTCACCGACTATTTCTTGCGTGGTCGTCGCCCGGTGTCAATGGCTTCTCTGTATACACCAAAGTCGATGGGCGAAGTTGTAAGCGATGTGCGCGAACTAAACAATGGCGACGGCATAAGTTTCTTCAATGCAAAGGGTGAATATGAGGGCGTGGCTGTCAATGGTGTGCAAAACGGCCGTATAGTGGGCAACCGTCCGTTCGCGCTGCCTAAGGGTGCTGAAATCCATCGCACTTCCGACCGCCAATGGCAGACTCTAATGGCTCGCGACACTGCTGCGCGCACCATATGGGTCGATATGAGTATTGACTTGAAAGGTGTCACAGCCCGCGACGAAAGGGGAGTGCTGGTGAGGGTTGCCCTTGATGTTGACATCGATGTGGCGCGTAAGCCGCTGAATCCGGAGCCGACATTTGCAAAGCTTGGTGGCACGATTTACCGTCTGAGAAATTTTGAGAACAAGCTGCCGCAAGATGCTTTTATTCCGGCTTCGCAGTTGACGGCGTTGCGGCGTAGGGTAGTGGAAGCCCTCGACAAGGCCAACCTTGACAATTACAAGTATGATTACCGCCGACCTGAGAATAAGGAAGCCAAATATCAGCCAGAAAAGCTCGACAGCCGCGACAATGTGGCTAATAAGTTGGCCCGTAAGTTTTACGAGGAGCATGGAGTGAAGGAGATTGCCACAGCTTATGAGGTGAAGCGTCCTGCCGGAGAGTCTGTAGTGATGACCACGCGCTATTGCCTGCGTCGCGAGTTGGGATGCTGCCTGAAAGACCGCACGGTCTCGCCCGAACGGAGAAACCGCTATGCCGGCCCACTTACAATAACTACAGGTCCAAACCGTTTCCGCCTCGACTTCGACTGCGCCAACTGCGAAATGAACCTCATAATGGTATAACCTAAATCAACACAGGGACTATCATGGTCGTCGGCGGCGCCTCCTCTTCCCCAGTGCGCGATGCAGCTTTATGCTTCGAAATGTCAGTATAGGCTGCATCGCG
>CAJTYC010000130.1 GCA_910584185.1 uncultured Muribaculaceae bacterium | reverse complement strand
TCTTATATTCCCTTGCAGTCCTAACTTTGTCCCAAGTTATTTTTTAATCATTACTAAGTCCTGGAATAAGAAAAATTCGTATGGCAATATCCTCAAAAGTTCGTGGTAAATCGGGAGGAGCAAGGGTTATAACATATACTGTTGTAATTTCCGAAAATCAAGGCAGGGTTTATCTGATAGACATATACGATAAAGCCGACTATTCTACTGTCGATATTGGGATATTGCAGACGATAATATAAGAATTAGGATTTTAGGAAGTCGAGTTGTGTATAAAAAACGCCCTCGTGTCATGTGTGTGACACGAGGGCTTTTTTTATTGTTGGTTGTGGATGGTTATTCGCGGCACTTGGCAGCGATGAACTCGCGGTTCATGCGTGCGATGTTGGCCATCTTGATGTTCTTGGGGCACTCGGCTGAACATGCGCCTGTGTTGGTGCAGTTACCGAATCCGAGTTCGTCCATCTTGGCCACCATGGCGCGTGCACGGCGGTCGCGCTCCACTGCGCCCTGGGGCAGACGTGAGAGCTGGTTGATCTTAGCCGACACGAAGAGCATGGCAGAGCCGTTCTTGCAGGCTGCCACGCAGGCACCGCAACCGATGCAGCTCGCAGAGTCCATAGCCTCGTCGGCCTGTACTTTCGAGATGGGGAGGTCGTTGGCATCCTGTGCGCCACCGCAGTTGAACGACACATAGCCGCCAGCCTGCTGTATCTTGTCGAATGCGTTGCGGTCCACCATGAGGTCCTTGATTACAGGGAACGCTGCCGAACGCCAAGGCTCCACAGTGATGGTCTCGCCGTTGGCGAAGCGACGCATGTAGAGCTGGCAAGTGGTGGCGCCTGTAGCCGGACCGTGAGGATGACCGTTGATATAGAGCGAGCACATGCCGCAGATACCCTCGCGACAGTCGTGGTCAAACACGATGGGCTCCTCGCCTTTCTCGATCAGGGTCTCGTTGAGGATGTCGAGAGTCTCGAGAAATGAAGTGTCGGGCGTGGTCTCGACTCCTGTATAAGTCACAAATTCGCCCTTTGCCTTAGGGCCTGCCTGGCGCCAGACCTTAAGATTGACTTTCATTATATTTTCTTCCATAATTCTCTTTGTTTATGACTTATAGTTACGGGTCTGTACCTTGATTGCCTCATATTCGAGAGGCTCCTTGATGAGCTCGGGCGCTTTTTCGTCGCTGCCTTCATATTCCCAGCATGCCACGTAGAAGTAGTTCTGGTCGTCACGCTTAGCCTCACCCTCTTCTGTCTGATACTCAGTGCGGAAGTGGCCACCGCAGCTCTCGTTGCGGTTGAGTGCATCGTAAGCGATAAGTTCACCCATGGTGATGAAGTCGTTGAGGCGGAATGCCTTGTCGAGCTCGATGTTCATGCCATCACCCACAGTTCCGGGTATGTAGAGGTTGGTGTTGAACTCCTCGCGGATACGCTTCAGCTCGGTGAGCGCGTGCTGCAGACCCTCCTTGTCGCGGGCCATACCCACATATTCCCACATGATGTGGCCGAGTTCCTTATGGATTGAGTCAACGCTCTTCTTACCCTTGATGTTCATCAGGCGGTTCTCCTCATCTATACACTTCTGCTCTGCAGCGTCAAACTCGGGTGCGTCTGTCTTGAAGTGGGGCACTGAGATCTGGTCGCTCAGATAGTTCTGGATAGTGTAAGGAAGCACGAAATAACCGTCGGCGAGACCCTGCATGAGGGCAGAAGCACCGAGACGGTTTGCACCGTGGTCAGAGAAGTTGCACTCACCGATAGCGAAGAGACCCTTCACAGAAGTCTGGAGCTCATAGTCTACCCAGATACCACCCATAGTGTAGTGGATAGCGGGGAAGATCATCATCGGGTTGTAGTAGTTCTCACCGTCAGAGCCTGTGTTGGCGAGCTCGCCCGGGTTGACGTCGGTAATCTCCTCATACATGTCGAAGAGGTTGCCATAGCGCTGGCGCACCACGTCGATGCCGAGACGGTTGATAGCCTCAGAGAAGTCGAGGAACACGGCAAGGCCTGTGTTGTTGACACCGAAGCCGGCGTCGCAACGCTCCTTGGCGGCACGTGAAGCCACGTCGCGGGGCACGAGGTTTCCGAATGCCGGATAGCGGCGTTCCAGGTAGTAGTCGCGGTCAGCCTCAGGAATGTCGCTACCCTTGATCTGGCCACGCTGCAGTTTCTCGGCATCCTCTTTCTTCTTGGGCACCCAGATGCGGCCGTCATTACGCAGAGACTCCGACATAAGGGTCAGCTTGGACTGCTTGTCACCGTGCACGGGGATACAGGTGGGGTGAATCTGCACATATGCGGGGTTGGCGAAATAAGCGCCCTTGCGATAGCAAGCCATTGCAGCCGAGCAGTTGCAACCCATTGCATTGGTAGAGAGGAAGTAAGTGTTGCCATAACCACCGGTGGCGATTACCACTGCGTGAGCTGCGAAGCGCTCGAACTTGCCGGTCACAAGGTTCTTGGCGATGATACCGCGTGCGCGTTCCACACCATCCTTGTCCTTGATGAGCACGAGCTCGTGCATCTCGTAGCGGTTGTAGCTCTTC
>CAJTYC010000129.1 GCA_910584185.1 uncultured Muribaculaceae bacterium | reverse complement strand
CATGGCACCCAAGGCTATGGCGATGGGGAGTCCTATCATGCCGGTGCCCGGTATTCCTACACCCATGGCATTCTTTATTATGTTGCCACTCAAAGAGAGCGAAATTTTCTCCGGTTCACTATCAAGCAGTTCCACAGCTTTAGCAACACAAAGTGCTACAGCAACGGGTTCAGTGCAGCCAATGGCCGGCACAACCTCTCGCTTTATCAGCGCTACTATCCTATCTATCAGTTCACTGTTCATGGCATAAGGGAGCCTGTTAAGGCCTTTATTACTGGTTGTATTAAATTATAGCCTGCATCATTCGAACTGTAATTGTCCGTTGCGGCTTTGTTCTATTTTTTTGTTGCGCCAGCAATTGCGGCACACAGCTATGTAGCGTTCATTGCCACCAATCTCCACCACTTCACCCTCGGTGATAATCTGGCCTTGCGAGTTGACGCGAGCATTTACTATAGTCTTTCGGCCACAAGAGCAGGTAGACTTCACTTCATCTATTGAATCTGCAATTTCCATAAGTCGTCGAGACCCATCAAACAAATGGGTGCGGAAGTCAGTGCGCAAACCATAGCAGAGCACATTTATTCCGAAATCATCAACAGCCCGTGCAAGCTGGTCCACCTGTTCGGACGTAAGGAACTGTGCCTCATCAACAAGAATCCAACCGGGATAAGAGCCGTCTGAAAACTTCATGGCAGAAATTTCGTCGTAAAGGTTAGACTCCGGATATATCCAGCTGCACTCACGCTCGATACCGATACGCGAACGGATTACATTCTTGGAATCTCTCGTATCTACCACCGGCTTGAAACATCTGTAAGGCATGTTACGCTCCTCAAAATTGTAAGCGGTAGTAAGCAGCATGGCAGTCTTGGCCGAACCCATTGTGCCGTATCTGAAATAAAGTTTACCTATTCTTTTCATTTTTCTTCTTAATTCGATGCGAATATAGGAAAATTTATGATTCTTTCAAAATTTTTTAAAACGCATGATTGTTATTATACTGTCTAAATTGTTGATAAAGTTATCAGTTAGCGATACCATAAAAACGAATCAAGAAAGGAGGCAATCATGAGTAAAGTACAAGTTATATCAGTCAATCCGGGTGTAAAGACCATGGGTGAGTTGAGCATATATAATAGGCTTGCTCGTTTGAGTCGTGCCATCGCCCCTACCACTATAAGGCACCATAGCTTATTCAAGAGAACCATAAATCTTTTGTTCGGGCTGAATAAGGGTGTCGGTACACGCCTGTCTGGAAAACTCATGTTGCTTCGATTGCTCTGCGGCGGTTTGATGGTATCGTCAGTGGCAATACCCATGACATCGGCAGAAATATTAAGTTTACAGATGGGCATGGAGTCAGTCATCATGTTTGCTTTAGGCATTTCCTTGATGCTTGGATTCTTGTCACGTCTTACCTCATACGCCGGTGTGGCTTGGTTTGGTTACAATCTTGCATTATCGCTGATTCAGGGAGTGCCGGAGGTTTCATATGGTGCGCTGATGTTGTTAATGCTTGTATTCAGCGTGTTGGGTCCAGGGCTATTCAGTGCTGACCAACTGCTCCGCAAGGCACTCTTTGCGATGCGCCGAAACATGCGTCAACGCAGACGTAAAGATGCGACGGTGCTCGACTACCGGGCATTTGCTCAAGTAGAACGTCGCATAAGTTAATCAGACTATTTATTACGATAAAAGGCCCCGTCTCACAAAAATGGCGGGGCCTTACTTATAATGAGAAACATAGAATCATTAGATGTTCGTATGCGACAATTATGAAAGATGACCTGATTTGTGGAAGTTACCCGAATATATTAATTTTGCATTTGTAATTATCTTAAGAAAATAAAGCTCTCACATATGATAAGAAAAGGAAGAATTGAGGATGCAGCGGAGATGGCCTCAATTTACAATCATTATGTACGCACAAGCACTGTGATTTTTTCGGAGAAGGAGTTGTCTGCATCCAATATGAGGGAAAAATTGTTGGCAATGCATGTCGGAGATAAATTCCCATTTTTCATTGATGAGGAAGAGGGTACAATCCGAGGCTATGGCTATGCACATCTATGGCACCCTGACGCAGTGTATGGACAAACATGGGAAGTGACCATTTACCTTGCGCAAGATGACTGCGGCAAGGGAGTAGGCACTTCGCTGCTTACAGAAATCATAAAGGCTTCGCGCGAGAACGGCGCGCATGTGCTCATATCATGTATTACGGCCGGAAACATGCCGTGCGAACGGATGTTGCAGAAGCTGAACTTTGAGAAAGCAGGGTGTCTCAAAGGTGTCGGATTCAAGTTTGGCATGTATCTCGATGATGTGCTTTATCAGCTCACACTCTGAGACAATATCACAAAAAAGTGTGATGATTAGTGATATGTCAAGATTATTTTGTAATTTTGTGTTTCAAAACCATATAGAGTCATGCTTGAAAAAATCAAAGCTTTAAGAGAGGAGATTGCTTCGACCACGGCCTCGAGTCTGGAAGAAGTGGAGCAACTCCGCATAAAATATCTCAGCAAAAAAGGCGCATTAACTGCGCTCATGAATGATTTCCGCTCTGTGCCTGCCGAACTCAAGCGTGAGGTGGGACAGAAAATCAACGAACTCAAG
>CAJTYC010000128.1 GCA_910584185.1 uncultured Muribaculaceae bacterium | reverse complement strand
GGAGCCTCCGGCGACGACATTATAGAAAAACATGCGAAGCCACCAGGAAGGAGGACCTTCCGGCGGCGACAAAGATAATAGAAAATACTACTATTTATGAAATAGACTGCGAAGCTTAAGGCTGATAACCCCAAACACCGCTTCACCAAATATGCTGGAGTTCATCTTAGATTCTCCAAGCCTTCGGTTCACAAATATAATAGGAACCTCAACTATCTTGAATTTCTTGCGCCAGGCATTGAATTTCATCTCTATCTGAAATGCATATCCCTTGAAACGAATTTTATCAAGGTTCATAGCTTTCAGTACTTTTGCGGTATAACAAACAAATCCGGCAGTGGAGTCGCGTAGCGGCATCCGTGTTACAAATCGCACGTAGGCCGAAGCGAAATAGGACATAAGAACCCTCCCCATAGGCCAGTTCACTACGTTGACTCCCGATATATATCGAGACCCAATTGCCATATCTGCTCCTTTCGACTTGCACTCTTCAAGCAATCTAGGCAGGTCGTTCGGATTGTGCGAAAAGTCGGCATCCATCTCTGTGATATATTCGTAACCACGTTGAAGCGCCCACTTAAACCCAAGTATATATGCTGTGCCAAGGCCAAGTTTCCCTTTGCGTGTCTCCAAATACACACGTTCAGGATATTCTGCCATCTTGGCTCGCACCAAGTCCTGTGTGCCGTCGGGCGACGCATCATCGATAATCAACACGTCATATGGCACGTCAAGTCGCATCACTGCGTCGATGATGTTCGAGATATTCTCTTTTTCATTGTATGTAGGTATAATTACCAGTGCGTCGCTCATTATGTATTCAGTTTGGGTTTTCTCTTTCTTCTAATACAAAATTAATTCAATTTCATCATATATCGTCTCTTACTATTGTTAATATATGTTAACGATTTTGCCCTTTCGGATAATATTCTTAATTTTGCAGTGTTGTAGTTAAATACAACACTGCAAAACTTGTACATGCTATATCGAAATGCAATACAATTAGTGCCGCAGACATTAGTATTTACGAGTTTTTGTGGTAAAAGTATTACATAAATGATTTCGATTTGTCACAAATCACCCTTTGGTTGCATTATTCATAAGGAGTTCATTTGAGATATTTCGATATTTTTTAAGTTTTTCTTTCAAAGTTCAGATGAATTTTATAAATTTACAACATAACACCAAAAAACAATTTCTATGTTAAAAAAGATTCTAAGTATTGCAGTCATCGCGGCCTCTGCTTTGGCATCATGGGCGCAGACTCCGCTTCCGCTGAATCCGGCAGTTAAACACGGCACGCTGCCTAATGGTCTCAATTACTACATCCTCCACAATGAGGAACCGAAGGAACGCGCCAACTTTTATATCGCGCAGAAGGTAGGCTCGACTCTTGAGACACCTGAGCAGCTCGGTCTCGCTCATTTCTTGGAGCACATGGCCTTTAACGGCACAAAGAATTTCCCCGGCAAGAACATGCTGGACTATCTTCAGGCTAAAGGTATTCGTTTCGGTGCTGACATCAATGCATATACCAGTTTTGATGAAACTGTGTATAATATCGACAATGTGCCGACAACCGATAAAGCTCTTATGGATAGTGTGCTTCTTGCTATTCATGATTGGAGTGGCAGCATTCTTCTTGAGGAAGATGAGATCAATGCTGAACGCGGCGTGATTGAAGAGGAGTGGCGTATGCGCAACACCGGTTTCCAACGTATGTGGGAAACTATCTTGCCCACCATCTATCAAGAGTATCAATATCAGCAGATGCCTATCGGAAAGATGGAAATTGTACGTAATTTCCCTCCGCAGGTGCTGCGTGATTATTATCATAAATGGTATCGTCCCGACCAGCAGGGCATCGTGATTGTCGGTGACTTCAATGTGGATGAAATGGAGCAGAAAGTTATCAAGCTTTTCTCTACTATCCCCATGCCTGAGAATGCGGCACCTCGCACATATGCTACCATTTCTGACAATAAGGAGCCGATTTATGCTTATTATGCCGATAAGGAAATGCAATTCCCTATGGTGATGGTATTCTTCAAGTCTGAGAAAACTCCTCGCGAAATGCGCAACACTGTAGAAGGTTACATTTCCGAGCAGGTGATTGAGGTCCTCGTCAGTGATATGATTAATAATCGACTTGATGAGTTTTCAAAGAAACCTGAGTGCAAGTATGCACAGGCAGGTGTCAGTTTTGGAGACTTCCTTATGTCAGGCACCAAGTCTGCCTTCAGCATTCAGGTTATAGCAAAAGATGATTTAAAGACTGCTTATGATCAGGCTATCGGCATTGTGGCCCAGGCTTGCAAGACCGGCTTCATGCAGTCTGAACTTGTACGTTCGCGCGACCAGCTCCTCTCTCAGTATGAGAAAGCTTACAACGAGCGCAACAATACAAAGACTTCAGCTCTCGGTAAGGAACTTTGCCGTTACTTCGTAGATAATGACCCGGCTCCCGGCATCGAGACTGAATACAAGCTTATGCAGCAGATGCTCCCGATGCTCCCCGTTCAGGCTATTAATGAGATGGTAGGTGAGGTGCTTACTCCCGAAAATCAGGTTATCATCGTGGCTGAGCCTACTAAAGATGGTGGTATGAAGGTCGTGACCAAGGAGGAAATGGTTGGCTCTCTCCAGAATGCGCTCAATGCCCAGTATGAGGCGTATGTTGACGAGGTGATCACTGATCCTCTGATCAACAATGCCCCCAAGCCCGGCAAAATCACA
>CAJTYC010000127.1 GCA_910584185.1 uncultured Muribaculaceae bacterium | reverse complement strand
TCCCTCCCGGTGGCTTAGCGACTTTATAGCGACGCTAAGCCACCGGGAGGGAGGAGCCTCCGGCGACGACAAAAAAAGCTGACGGCCATAACGAAAAAAGCGCGGTCCGAAGACCGCGCTCGCACATTAACTTATGAAGATAAAAAGTTACTTATGAAGATAAAGAACTTACTTTACAACTTTAGTAGCCTTACCGTTAGCCACGCGTACGAATACGCCGTTGGCGGGTTCGCTGACCTCAACACCCTGAAGGTTGAAGTAGCGTACAGTACCTTCTTCCACAGCCTCGATGTTCTCAACTGAGTTGGGCACGTCAATGAGAAGCTTAGAGGGGATGCTGGAGTTCTTTTCATCTGAACCTTTCACGAGGGTGAAAGTGATTGTAGTCTTTACATTTGGTTCAGTAGAGAAAGTGAAGTTACCACCGTCAAACCAAGTTTCATATTCTACTCCTGCGACGGGCTGCTCTTCACCACAACCGAAGTTGTAATCCCAAGTGCCGTCCCAGATTTTCCAGTTTTTCTCAGTTGCACCACCTACCATACCGGCATCAACAGTGATAGTGTAAACATTTTCATTACGCTCGAACTTATAGGCTTCAGTAGAAGCAAAGTCCCAGCCGAACTGAGCACCTACGAGATAGAGGTCCTTGTATTCAGGATCGGGGATAATGGGTTCGTCACCGCCGCCACCGCTTACCTTAGTAATCGCGAGCTTGAGTTCTGAAGGATTGAATGAGAAATCGTATGTTCCGGCCTCAATCTTAAGATTTGTGCCATCAACCTTCATATCAACTGTAGTGGTCTCAGATATAGTCACTGCTGATGTTGCAGCAAACCAATTTGACTGTGAACCATCAGAAAGTTCACGAATACCAAAATTAGCACCTTCCTTAACCTCTACGTTAGAAGCAGACCATACACCATCAGTTTCGGTAAGCTTTGTTGATGCCCAATCTTCACCACCATCAAGATTACCCCAAATGTCATAAGAAATCACAGCCTCAGCAGTTCCTGCCTCAACAAGAAGAGTAAGTGCTGTAGGATTGAATGTGAATTTAGGGTTTGTCAAAGAAACCCCACCCTCAGTATTAATATTCTTAGAACCCTGTCCATTCAGCAAAGTTAATGACTCTCCTACTTTGAGAACGGCATCCGCAGTGGGCGCACCGTAATTCTCAGTATCATCCCATTCTTTTCCCCAGCTTTTAATCTTAAAACCGGAAGCAACAATGCCTTTGTATTCAAGCACATAGGTACCGTCGCCTTTATCAGTGAATTTTGAGGTTTCATCTAATGTGTTCCAACTATTGAAACCACCGATAAGCTGAAAGTCAGTAGCGGAAGCTGAGAAGCTGACCAATGCGGCTGCCATCAGCGACATTAAGGAAAATTTTTTCATGTTTTAGTTTTTTTATTTGTTGTTATTGTTCGATTTTTCCTTATTCGAGAAGGCCTGCATCATATCGTTGTTCTTATTCAATTCTCTTGCGCAATGATGACTATACTGCCGTAGGTTTTATTCAGTTGCAATATGTGCCACTGAGGCATTGACGCAATTGGAGAAAGTTAACGTTACGGAAGAGAGAGGGCAAGGAGAGAATTTTGATGTAGGCTTTCTTCGGGAAATCACCTCATGACTTATTCATGTGATAGAAATTTGTCATTTCTTGATGATTTGCGACTGCAAAATTAGTATATATCGGCAAAAAACGGACTAAAATCTTATATGTTTTACAACATATTTTCTCAATTTAACTATTGTTAACAATTCATTTTTGTCGTCGTCGGCTACTCATTTCTTTGTGGTCGTCGGTGGCGCCTCCTCTCCCCCAGTTCACGATTCAACTAAGTTCTTTCTATGTCGTAGGCGGCGACAATAATACCTCCACCGACAACCATAAATTTTTTATTCGGAGAAGGCGGCTGTGATTTTTTTTACTGCGTGGTGGTAGCTGGCTTTCAGGGCGCCTACCGATGTGCCAAGGATTTCTGACATCTCATCATATTTCATCTCGTCGTAATAGCGCATGTTGAATACGAGGCGCTGCTTCTCGGGGAGCGACGCTATCGCCTTCTGCAATTCGAGCTGCAACTCATCACCGTCGATAAACTCGTCGCTCTCGATGTTCTGGAGCAAGAATGCAGCATCCTCCTCCTCTGTCAGACCACGACGCTGACGCTCCTTGTTAAGATAATTTATAGACTCGTTGATAGCAATCTTATAGAACCATGTAGAAAGTTTTGCGTCGCCACGGAAATTGTGGAGATTGTTCCAGACCTTTATGAAACAATTCTGGAGCAGGTCGTTGGCGTCGTCATGGTTCTGCACCATCTTGCGTATCTGCCAATAGACTTTCTCGCCATACTCGCGCATAAGGAGGTCGAAGGCCTTGGGAGCGGTCTTCGGATCCTGGAGTTCGGTTATGAGTTGCTTTTCGTCTATTGCCACGACCTATATGTATTAAGTATTAGTTATGAGTTATGAAGTGAACTATATAAATGTAATGAAAAGATATATTAATATATATCACTCTACTATACAACAATTCAAATCAAAGACTCATATCTTATCGAAAAAATTAACAATTCGGTGGTAAAGTTAATAAAAAAAATGCGCTTGTCGGCAATCGTTTAATAATTTTCACTAAACAACATCCGCCAAGCGCATTTATATAACTTATTTTAACAAACCTTGCAAATCAATGTAACTGTTCAGCGGACGCACTGAGGCGGGGAGGCGAAGATGCTCCGATAGCCA
>CAJTYC010000126.1 GCA_910584185.1 uncultured Muribaculaceae bacterium | reverse complement strand
TTAGTGAAAATTTTGTTCACTCACAACCGGTTCGAGAATCCGGGAGTACTACAGTGGTCGATGTTGCATTTTTTTTGAGAGTTTTCACTTCGCAAGTTCCCGAACCTTCTCCATTATGGCTTCCGGATGATATTTCTTCTAGCGGCGAAGCCGGATATGTGTCGCGAAGCGGCCATGTCTTCATTCTTTGCACGAAGTTCATTTCTTCCTATAACGAGAATGCCAACCTTTTTTGTTATATTTGCCAATATAATCGCTAATCTTTTTTAACCTATATGAAATGGCAATGAAAAATTCATTCAGCTTCTTTTGTGCCACCTCATTGTTGGCCGCTTCGCTACAATGCAGCGCGTCTGACTTCAAACTGGCATCGCCCGACGGTGAGTTGATTTTCAAGATCGGTGTCGACTCCGATGGCAAACCTCTTTACAGTGTTAACCTTAAAGACATCCCGGTTATCTCCAATAGCGCTCTCGGCCTTAAGGCTGATGAGTTTGTGATTGCCGATGGCCTGGAGATGAATGTGCTTTCCACCGACAGTGTCGATGCCGTTTGGAAACCCGTCTGGGGTGAATTTGAATCGGTGCGCAATCATTACAATGAGACTTTACTAAATTTTCGCGACCGAAACGGACTTATGCTCAACCTGCGTGTCCGCGTGTTTGACGATGGTCTCGGTTTCCGTTATGAAGTTCCGGAGCAGAAAGATGTGAATTATATTACACTTCGCGATGAGCTGACAGAGTTCAACCTCCCGGCTGATATGACAATGTATGTGATTCCGGGCGATTATGACTCTGACGAGTTTCTATATACGATTTCCCCTCTGTCGCAGCTTAAGCAGAAAATGCCAAACCCGAAGCATTCTGAGAGTTCACGCATACCCGGCCTCGCAGTGCAGACCCCTATGCTTATGAAGCACCCCTCGCAACCTCTATATATCAACATTCATGAGGCTGCCCTCGTGGACTATCCGGCTATGGCTCTTGATGTGAATCCGGAGTCAATGAGCCTCTCAAGTCATCTCACTCCCGACAAAACCGGTGTGAAGGCTTACCTACAGGCTCCGTTTCTCTCTCCCTGGCGCACGCTGATCATTACCGAAAATGCCACCGACATGCTGGCTTCTCAGTTGATCTATAATCTCAACGAACCTTGTGCAATTGAAGACACTTCATGGATTAAACCTCAGAAGTTTATGGGTGTGTGGTGGGAAATGTTCACCGGAGGCAAGACGTGGGCATACAGCGACAAGTATAACGCCAAACCGGGCATCACCGATTATGCAGCCCTCCCAAGCAATGGCAGGCATCCGGCCAACACCGCCAATGTGAAGCGTTACATAGATTTCGCTGCTGCAAACAATATTCAGGCTTTGCTCGTGGAGGGCTGGAATGAAGGTTGGGAAGACTGGTGCGGTTATAATAAAAACCGTCAGTTCCTTTTCGACAAACCATATCCTGACTTCGCCCTCGATTCGTTGGTGCAATATGCTGCCGATCGTAACGTAAAACTCATAATGCACCATGAGACAGCCGGCAATGCCGCTGACTATGAGCGTCAGCTCGACGACGCTTTCCGCTTCATGAAGAAACATGGCTATGACGCTGTGAAGACCGGTTATGTCGGTCATGTAATCCCCCGCAGCGAGTATCACTCATCGCAATGGATGGTAGATCATTACAACCATGTTGCCCGAAAGGCCGCCGATTACGGCATTATGGTGGACAGTCATGAGGCTGTGCGCCCCACCGGCATGATGCGTACTTATCCCAACTGGGTGGCTCAGGAATCCGCAAGGGGAGGGGAGTATGAATCGTTTGGCGGTAACCCTCCCTATCATACAGCCCTGCTCCCCTTCACAAGGCTCAAAGGTGGGCCTATGGACTATACCCCCGGCCTCTTCGAACCGGACCTCGCCAAATATGGCAAGGGCAACACGAGCCGTGGCCTTACAACGCTGGCTCGTCAGCTCGCCCTATACCTAACCATGCCATCTCCGATGCAGATGCTCTGCGACCTGCCTGAAAATTATCAGCGCTTCCCCGATGCTTTCCAGTTTCTTAAGGATGTACCGGTGGAGTGGAGCGACTCCAAATATCTCGAGGCAGAGCCGGCTGATTATATCACAGTGGCGCGTAAGGACAAGAATTCCAATGACTGGTATGTGGGCTCAATCACGAATGACCGGCCCCGCACAGCAGCAGTCGACCTCAGCTTCCTCCCGAAAGGGGTATCGTATGAGGCCACGATATATCAGGACGGCAAGGATGCTGACTTCCGCACAAATCCCCAATCTTACAAGATAAGCAGCCGAAAGGTCAACGCCGACACCAAACTGAAAATACATGTGGCGCCCGGCGGTGGCTTCGCCATCCGCCTCAAAAAGATATAGAACTGAAATTTTTTCAGTGACTTCTTTTCAGGAGTCATAAATTGATTAATTTGCGATAATCAGCGTAATTTGCGATTCAACCATACGGAGGAGTTATTCCTATCGCAAATTCACGCAAATTATCGCAAATTTTGTTCTGTGACTTGCTTCAGGAAGCATGATAACAAGGTGCAAAGTTATCTTTTATGTTTCCAAAAAATAAAAATAGAAAAAATATCAAGAAAAATTTTGTAGATTCATAAAAAATGTCTAAATTTGCAAACTAATACGGCTAAAATACCGTCAAAACCGGGGGTGACTGGCTTTGACAGCGTGTAGAAGCGATACGTAAGCATGCAGAGCTTTGGTGACCAAGCTCTATAATAACAAGATCATCGACCTATAATTGGCGAAAATAACAATTACGCTCTCGCTGCGTAACCTGAAGTA
>CAJTYC010000125.1 GCA_910584185.1 uncultured Muribaculaceae bacterium | reverse complement strand
GAAATTTTTGCACTCAATTGATAATCAAATTAATACGAAAGTGTTACATGGTAGGTTTTATTTTCTCGTTGATGCCGACAATGCCTTTCTTGCCACCCATTGCGTTGATTTGCTGCATTGCCATCTCTACAAATTCGGGGCTTACCTTGGTGAGCTGAGGATTGAAGAGAGGGTCCATCTTGGAGGGGGTGTAGCGGTGGTTGACGCGCACATTAGCCACGGGCATGAACCCGGAGGTGAAATATTGAGCGGTGGCGATGCATCGCTGCATAGAGTTGGCTATCACGTTAAGGTCGTCGGCGGTGGGGTTATAGTTTTCCGGGAAAAGTCCGGCATCGACAGCCCACTTGCGGAAATACTGGCCCATCTGGGTCTCGAGCACACCGCCGCGGAGAGTCAGCTCAGACTTGCCGGCGGTCCACTTGTTCCACTGATGAGGGGTCATGCGTCCGAGAGTCGACTTGGAGTCGGAGAGCGGGGAGCGGATGTTGTGGCGCGAGAGCACCACTGCTTCTTTGAGCTTATACTTATCCTTGAAATCTTGGCTTCTTTGTTTTTGGGCGAAAGAGGGTATCGCCATGCCGCCGAGAATCGTGAAGGCGACTAAGACTTTAGCGAGAGTTTTCATACTATTAAACTGTTGAGATTGTGTTGGTTAATCTTTGCGCGCGACCTATAAGTCCCGATTAAACCGGTTCTCTGATGATTGCGTGTGTTGGGGATGAGGGGAGGCAACAACTCGTATAATGAATTACACAGGTAGAACAAGGCATGTGTAAAAAAGTTAAAGAATATGTTTAAAAACATTTTTTGAATCAAAAATGAGTGTAAAAATGTTAAAGAATCACAACAAAACGTAATGGATTGCAGTTAGTAGAAACGGTGGTATTGAGAAATGATAGCACTGTTTGCTGATAATTAAAACACAGAACACGGAATTACAAAACATTACACGCTATGAAGAAACGTTTACTCTTTACGGCAGCCATAATGGCTCTCACGGGATCTTTTGCAACCCTGCAGGCTCAGGAAGAGTCGAAGCCCAAGTTTAAATTCACGCCTTCAGGACTAATCTTGCTCGATGGAGCAGTGTTCGGGCCTGAACATAAGGCCGGCTTTGCCGACGGCATAGCATTGCCCGATATCCGGGTGGGGGGTAAGGCTGAATTTGGCAACTGGCTCGCAAAGATTGATGTGGGTTACGCTTTTGGCAAGATCGGCATGAAAGATGTCTATATCCAATATAAATTCAACCCCACCAACTTGCTCAGGGGAGGTTACTTCGTTCACCAGTTCGGTTTGCAGTCAGCCACGAGCAGCTCATTCAAGGAGACATTCGAGGCCCCTATCACCGATACATATATGAATGCGACGGGCCGCAACATGGGTTTGATGTATCTGCACTATGGAGACAAGTTCCTTGCCAGCGCGAGCGGAATCATCGGCACCAAGATTACGGAGCGTGCCAACGATGCCGGCAAGGTGAGCCTCGGTGTGATGAGCCGTCTGTTGTGGCATCCCGTCACCAAAGAGGGCAAAGTGGCACAGGTAGGTGTGTCGGGCTGGTATCAGTCGTCATTCCATAGCGGCACCAAAGAGGCCGATGGTTCGCTTAAGGTTTCCCCCGGATTCTTCAACTACTCGGCAGGCTATCCCACGCGAGTTGACAACGTGACATTGCTGTCGACCAATATCAATAACGCGCGCGGTGTGTTCAAGCTCTCGCCCGAGTTTCAGTTGGCCTACGACAGGTTTGCGCTTGCCGGTCAGTACTATTATATGAACGTGAACCGCAAGGATGGCATGAAGCACTTCCAGGCTCAGGGCGCATATGGTGTGTTCCGGGCGCTCCTCTTCGGCGACACCAGCTATGGTTACAGCAACGTGGATGGAGGCCTGGCTCTGCCCAAGCCCAAGACATTGGAATGCGTGTTGAGCTACAACTATACCAATGCCAGCGACAGCAAGGCTATGATATGGGGTGGTATCACCAACGACTATTCGGTGACGTTCAACTATTATATCAATAAATATATGCTTTGCCGTCTGCGCTGGTCATACACCCAGCTGCGCAACTCGGCCGACCTGCCCCGCAACCATGTCAACATCGTTGAGGCACGCGTGCAGTTCAAGTTCTGATGAATTTTTTGGTCTACGCGTAGTAGACATATTATAATAGTATGGCATGATTATCCAGGTGGATGGTCATGCCATTGTTTTTTTTGTTAAATTTGCAGTCGGGGAGTGGCAACGGGAAGCTGTAATTAAATAAAGAATAAATAAAGAACCGTAATAAAACAACTTCAATATATAAAGATATGAAAGGAGCAATGTGGATTGCGCTGGTGTTAGTGGCAGTCGGATTGATACTGTATGCCTTCGAGGTCAGGTATAGGCGCAAGAGGAAAGAAGATGGGGTATATAAGGAGCCGGAAAGTTTAGCTGGACGGGAGCCTGCGTCGGAGTCAGGTTTGCAATCCGGGGCGGAGTCGGAAGAATGTTGTGGGCTGCACTTGGTTTGTGAGAAGGATTCGCTTAGCCCGATGAGCGACGAGGTGGTATATTATGACGATGAGGAACTGGATAGGTTTGTGGGTCGGGATGCCGACAGTTACAGTGAGGAGGAAGAGGAGGAGTTCAGAGACGTGCTGATGACACTGCTTCCGGAGGACGTGGCCGGCTGGGCGCGGAGCATAACGCAGCGCAGGCTCGAGCTTCCGCCCGATGTCAGAGACGAACTTCTGATACTTGTAAACGAGCAGCGGTCGAAGCAAAAATAGCGTTAACATTTTGAAATATATTTTAACATATTTTGATTTCGCTGAGTATCAACAAGATGTTAGAATATTAGT
>CAJTYC010000124.1 GCA_910584185.1 uncultured Muribaculaceae bacterium | reverse complement strand
CCCGGCTTCAATCTTCTCTAAAGCTAACTTTTGATTCTTTGTAAGTTTACCCATGTCAATTGAAGTTTTTAGTTGTTTTCAGGGAATGCCCCTTTCACGGTGATACCCATACTTCTGGCCGTACCGGCAACCATACGCATTGCCGATTCAACAGTAAAGCAGTTCAAATCAGGCATCTTATCGGTAGCGATTGTCTTAACCTGCTCCCAGGTGATTTCTGCAACTTTCTGACGGTTGGGCTGCGCAGAACCTTTCTTAATCTTTGCAACTTCCATCAGCTGGATAGCAACCGGGGGGGTCTTGACAATGAAATCAAAACTTTTGTCCGAGTAATATGTGATTATTACCGGGAGCACCTTTCCGGCTTTGTCCTGGGTGCGGGCATTGAATTGCTTGCAAAACTCCATGATATTGATACCCTTGGAGCCGAGCGCAGGACCTACTGGAGGTGAAGGGTTTGCTGCGCCACCTTTAATCTGCAATTTGATCTGTCCAGCAATTTCTTTAGCCATTGTTTAATAAATCATTATTTGGTGTTACGAATTGCGCCTGATTAAAGTCGGCGGCTCGGTGCGTAACCACCTTTCCGCCACTATATCCTGCGCTTTACTTGCGACGGCTGTCCAAAACACTGCTGTGTGGACTGCCAAGATCCGCCCGTCCGAGGCTCTCCCTCATCGGCTTCGGAACTTTCTCAACAACGGCCGCCCTTCTTCCGAAGACCGGCCCCTTTGTCCAGCACCTCCACCTGGGGAAGTGAACGCGTCACTCGCGCTCTACCTGCGAATTTTCCAACTCCAAAGGAGTCTCGCGGCCGAAAATCTTGACCATGACCCTGAGCTTTTTCTTTTCGGGCAACACCTCTGTCACTTTCCCGTTGAAACCGCTGAACGCCCCACTGTTGACTTTCACTATCTCGCCAACCATGTAGTCGTTAACGCCCTCTTCAAGATTCTCATTGATGTCGTCGGCCGTGCCGAGCATACGCATAACCTCACTCTCACGCAACGGTTCGGGTTTTGCATCCTTTCCGCGCCCTTTTAGGAAGTCGATAACATTGGTCGTGTTGACCAGCTCGTGCACTACCTCCCCGATCAGTTCAGCCTCTACAAACACATAACCGGAATAAAGATTGCGCTCTTTCACAACCTTTTTCCCGTTTTTGATGGTGAGAACCTTCTCGGTGGGAATCAACACCTGGAAAACATGGTTGCCAAGGTCAGTGTTTTTTATAGCTCCGTCGAGCAACTCCTTCACCTTAGCTTCCTTTCCCGATATGGCACGAAGAACGTACCATGCTCTTTTTGTTTCAGCCATTGATTAATACCACTTTAAAGATTACTTTCCGAGACTGTAAATCAGGTGCATGATGTTGTCAACCACTTGATCCATGACGAAGATTATCAGAGCGATAATCACGGAAGCTAACATCACGATACAAGCGCTTTTGATCAACTGCGTCTTTGTAGGCCAAGAAGTCTTATAGCGCAACTCGTCATAAGACTCCTCTATATTCGTAAGTAATTTCAATTTCTTCATTTCCGTTTTTTTAGCACGGGTTGAGAGACTCGAACTCCCGACACTTGGTTTTGGAGACCAATGCTCTACCAACTGAGCTAAACCCGTATATAAGCTCCGGCAGACACCGCCTGGACTGGCGGACAAGCATCCGCCGGAGCTGTATTTCTGTCATCGGAATCCGTTTCGGGATTCCCAATCCAAATTAGTCGAGGATTTCGGTAATCTGACCCGAACCTACGGTGCGGCCGCCTTCACGGATGGCGAAACGCAGACCCTGGTCGCAAGCAACCGGAGTAATCAGATCAACGATGATTTCCACGTGGTCGCCAGGCATTACCATTTCAACACCTTCGGGAAGGGTGATTTCACCGGTCACGTCGAGTGTGCGGATGTAGAACTGAGGACGGTAGTGGTTGTGGAACGGAGTGTGACGGCCACCTTCTTCCTTCTTCAGGATATAAACAGATGCTTTGAATTTGCTGTGGGGTTTAACAACGCCCGGATGGCAAATCACCATACCACGTTTGATTTCTTTCTTGTCGATACCACGGAGGAGCAGACCTACGTTGTCACCGGCTTCACCCTGATCAAGGAGCTTGCGGAACATTTCCACACCAGTTACAGTCGACTTCAGGTTTGCGCCCAGACCCATGATCTGAACCTCGTCACCCACCTTAACGATACCGGTTTCGATACGGCCGGTAGCAACAGTTCCACGGCCGGTGATTGAGAACACATCTTCAACAGGCATCAGGAAGGGTTTATCAACATCGCGCGGAGGCAGGGGAATCCAGTTGTCAACAGCTTCCATCAGCTCCATCACCTTTGCTTCCCATTCGGGCTCGCCATTAAGAGCACCGAGCGCAGAACCACGGATAATAGGAGTTTCGTCGCCGTCGTATTCGTAAGCTGAGAGAAGTTCGCGCATTTCCATTTCAACGAGTTCGAGCATCTCTTCGTCGTCAACCATGTCGCACTTGTTCAGGAACACAACCAGACGGGGCACGTTCACCTGACGGGCGAGAAGGATATGCTCGCGGGTCTGGGGCATAGGACCGTCGGTAGCGGCAACTACGATGATGGCACCGTCCATCTGGGCAGCACCGGTAACCATGTTCTTCACATAGTCAGCGTGTCCCGGGCAGTCAACGTGTGCATAGTGGCGGTTGGCGGTCTCATACTCAACGTGTGCGGTATTGATTGTAATACCACGCTCTTTTTCTTCAGGTGCGTTGTCAATCTGGTCGAATGACTTAACCTCAGAAAGACCTGCCTTTGCCAATACGGTGGTGATGGCAGCAGTCAGAGTAGTCTTACCGTGGTCAACGTGACCGATGGTACCGATGTTAACATGCGGTTTGGTTCTT
>CAJTYC010000123.1 GCA_910584185.1 uncultured Muribaculaceae bacterium | reverse complement strand
CCGAGTCTCCACCGTGAGAGGGTGGCGTGCTAACCGCTACACTAATCGACCGGTTTGCTGTAGGTTTTCCCCTTTTGCGATGCAAAGTTAATACTATTTTTTGGTTCCACCAAATTTTCAGCAAACTTTTTTCATTATTTTTTTAATTTTTTTCTTTATTCTTTGCCACCTTGGCTCTTTTTAGCTTGCTTTATTGTTACAACTCGCTATTTTACTGTTAGTTGCAAGCCGTCGTAGGCCGGATGGATATTTTTTGGCAATCTTGCCTCCAATTCGTGGTGACGCCCTATTTCGTGGTTGAAGTGTGTGAGGTATGCTTCTGCCGGATTCACCTCTTCTATAAAAGCGAGCGCCTCGGCGAGGGTGAAGTGCGAGAAGTGGTCACGGTCGCGCAGAGCATTCACCACAAGCGTGCGCACGCCTTCGAGTTTGCGCAGCTCAGATGCGTCCACGGTCTTCGCATCGGTGATGTATGCGAAGTCCCCTATCCTGAAACCGAGGATAGGCAACGGTCCATGGTTCACGCCTATCGGTGTTATCTTCACTCCATTCACAATAAACGGGGAGTCTCCCACCACGTGCATATCGAATTTAGGCACTCCGGGATACGGATGCTCGCGGAAGCAGTATTCGTAATGTTTGCGGAGCATCCTGTCGGCCTCACTGTTGACATAGACAGGCAGGTCGGCAGTGGCGCAAAACGGCCGCAGGTCGTCGATGCCGCCCACATGGTCGTAATGTGCATGTGTGATCAGCACCGCGTCTATGTCATGCACATTCTCGCGAAGCATCTGCTCGCGGAAGTCGGGCGACGGGTCTATCAGAAAAGTCTGGCCCATGGTGCGCACTATTGCCGAGCATCTCGTGCGCTTATCCTTCTGATAAGGCGATGTGCAAACCCTGCATGCGCACCCTATCTCCGGAATCCCCTTGGAGGTGCCGGTGCCGAGTATGGTGACATGCACAGCCGTGTCGATATAATTCACTTCCGGCCTCAGGTCTACCAGGAATTTACGTCTCACTGCATCGCTCACCATGGTGGCCAACGTGGCCACATCTTGAGCCGTGGCATCTGAATCGTTAACAATTACAAGCGGCTGCTTGTCGTAGACCTTGGCACCGCCACACCTCGCGCCTTTCATGCCGGCATGGTCGATGAGCCAGGCAGCAGATAGTTTGGTGTAGTGCTCGCCTACCGGGTGACCCGAAAGCTCGTGGCCGGTAAGAGCCTTTATTTCTTCGAGTTTGCCGTTATGTACCACAGGATTTTTGAAGAAGCTGCCTGCACTCCCTATTATGGCAGGGTCAGGCAGTTTGGAATTGCGCACGCGAAGCACCTCATCAGCCACCTGCCTCAGCGTGGGGTGCTGGCCGAGTTCTTCACGCAAATGCGCAAGCGGGCCATACTCCAGCGAGCGAGGCACACCATCCGGCCTCAGCTTGAAAGAAACGCGGAGCACTATGTAACGTCCGCGCCCTTCATGCTTGAAAAGGCTGTCGCGATAAGCGAAGCGGCATTCATCAGCGAGAAAGCGGCAGGTCTTCCTGGTGGAGAGGTCGAAGCACTCCACACTATGAATCACATCTCCGGCCTCCACGCCATAAGCTCCGACATTCTGCACCGGCGACGCGCCAACCTCACCGGGAATACCCGACAGGTTTTCCAATCCGGCCAAACCTTGCGACACAGTCCACTCTACGAAGTCTGCCCAGTTCTCCCCTGCTCCGGCGATTACATAAACCGTATCTGCATCCTTGTCATAACGGGTTATGCCCTTAACGGCAGAATGCAGCACAAGGCCGTCAAAATCTCGCAGGAAAAGAAGATTGCTGCCGCCGCCTATTTGAAGTATGGGATACTCGACAAATTCCGGCTGACGGGTGATGTGCAGAAGCTCACGCTCCGACTTATATTCGGCAAAATAACGCGTCCTCACTCTTATGCCGAATGTGTTGAGGTGTGTTATATCAACGTTCTCTTGAATAAGATTCATAATAAATATGGAGATTCAGTATTGTCAAAGGTTTCGGAAATTAATCAACAAGCCATCCTGAAATTGGAGATACGAGCCATCGGAATACTTCCAGACATCGAGCAGAGAGTCCCAGTCATGGCCCGACACAACATCAGAGGGGGCACCGAGCGCGAGACGGCATTCTGTCTTGGTCATACCATTCGCCACCTTGCCCTTGCATATCAGATCCCAAAACTCCTCAGAAATCGATGAATACTTGACACGAGGGTCGTCGAGCAGGAAAAGCGTGGGGAAAGTGCGGCTCTCGTTGCCCGAAGGCCTACGTGAGGAAGGATTCATCAACATGGAGGCAACCGCACCATCAGCAGTGCGGAAATTGACCTTAAGGGGGAAGTAAATGTCGCCCGGCACAACCGACAATATTGTGACAGGCCTGAACTTCTCGCCATCGAGCTTAGCACCCGTTGCATCATACCAGAGGCGCGAATTGGTCCACACATTGCGCGAGCGCAGCAGGGAGTCGGCAAGCTGCACCATGTCGAGGTCTATCATCATAGGCATGTCGGAAGCGGTGAACAGCGTATCGTTGGCAACAGTGCGCCCCACATTATATGTCATGACAAGATCATCATTGCGCAGCTCAATCACCGACACGAGCCCGCCCCCGGGAGTTGTGGCAGAAGCTATGCCGCTAAGTCGGAGCACTTCTCCGGCAACCGAATCGGCCGATGAAGCCGAGGAGCCATTTCTACGGACATCATATACAAGAGCGGCCTTATTGTCAGCCACGAGAAACCTCTTCCCCTTATGACAATCAGCGATAGGCTGCGAGATGATGCGCTCGCTCAATAATTCCTCATTGGTTTTGCGAGAAAGGCGCTTGTCCTCTCTCGACATCTTAATTGTCTTAGTACCCTCGATGCCTGTGCTGCATGCTCCAAACGAACATAAACAGGTTAGCATCAGCACCATATGGGCAAGACTGCGTAATAATCTTAACAAAGTCATACGCAAAATTAACCAAAATTTTGAAAAAATCGGTCAAATTATTTGGTAAATTAAAAAATAATGTCTAACTTTGCACTCGCAAAACGGAAATGGCGGGATAGCTCAGTTGGTTAGAGCGTCGGATTCATAACCCGGAGGTC
>CAJTYC010000122.1 GCA_910584185.1 uncultured Muribaculaceae bacterium | reverse complement strand
TCGGCAAAAGTAAGTTGCAGAAAATGCACATATACTTTGTGCGCGACCTATAACTATGATGCAGATTAATTTTTTGATTTCTGAATATGTTGAAATATGATTTTGGTGATGGAGTGACAGGTTTCTCCACAGAGGCCGGCGACCTGGTAAAATGCGATATAATAGTACCCGTACAGCAAGTGCATGGCACAAAGATAGCCATTATCAAGGATGCCGCGACCCCCGTCGACACATATGGCGTCGACGCAATCATAACAAACGTTAACGGATTGACCATTGGAGTTAAGACTGCCGATTGTGTGCCGATATTGGCATATGACAGGGTGCAAAGAGTTGTCGCAGCAATTCATTCGGGATGGAAAGGCACTATTGCCAATATCGTGACGAGTGTTATTGAAAAGATGCAGGCCGAGTTTGGCTGTTCGCCGCATGATATAAAGGCAGTGATCGGGCCATGTATCCATCTTGAATCATTTGAAGTCGGTGATGAGGTGTTTCAGATTTTTAAAGAAGCTGGTTATATAAGTTTCTGCAAGCGAATGCGAATACCAAACACTACCGGAGATGAACGCTGGCATATAGACCTTCCATCAGTCTGTCGCAGGCAGCTCGCTAATTCAGGAGTAACCGACATTACCATGCGTGATGAATGCACATACGAGCAATATCCTCGTTTCTTCTCCGCAAGAAGGATGAAAGAGAAACTCGAAGACAATCGCATATTGAATTGCATAAGACTCTGAACCATATAAATTGCATACGCGTTTTTACTGATGACGAGATGAAGCTGAAGACAAACTTATTCATGCAGTAAGATATATTCACTTCACTAATAGATTATCAACAATTTAATATATTCAGTCTACTATGAAATTCGCAAAACCACGTCTCCCCTACATGGTCTCTGACCTTGAGCCGATTATTTCTGCCGCAACCATAGATTATCACTACGGCAAACATGAACAGGCATATATCGACAATCTCAACAAACTGATTGACGGCTCAAAATATGCAGACATGTCTCTTGAGGCTATCATAAGGGAAAGCGACGGAGCATTATTCAACAATGCTTCGCAAGCATGGAATCACATCTTCTATTTCTTTCAATTTTCAAATGCCGGACTTAAGGAGCCGTGCGGAAAACTAGCAGAGAGGATTGATGAAGATTTCGGAAGTTTCGATGAGTTCAAGAAAAAGTTTGAGGAAGCAGGCGCCACATTGTTTGGGTCCGGTTGGGTATGGCTCTCTTCAGATGAGCAAGGCAAACTCTATATCACACAAGGCAAGAATGCCGACAACCCGATGAAGGATGGCCTACGCCCGTTATTGGTGTTCGATGTCTGGGAACACGCCTACTATCTTGATTACCAGAACCGGCGAGCCGAGTATCTGAAAAGGCTATGGGAAATAGTCGACTGGGATTTGATATGCATCCGATACGGTAACTGACTCTCAGTAGTCAACACATATTAAGGTCAAAGGCTCAACTGTTGATTCTTTACAGTTGAGCCTTTATTCATTAGCTGCGTGCTGATTTGGAAAGTTCTAAAACTGAAAATATATAAATGGGGCCACATCTTCGGTCATGAACTCAATGACAAGCTGCACTACGCATAAGAAGCAAATCAGCTTAACTATCCATGGGGCATGCACAAAAGCATACTGCACCTTGTCGGCGAGCCATTGCGGAGTGAAATGAAGAACAATCAGCACCATCATCATTATGCACCACACCATTCGCGCTTCGAAAAACTGAGGAATCTGGTTCCACTGAAAATCGACGAAAATATTATGGATAACCAATACTGAGTCTTCAAAAGAAGAGGCACGGAAAAATACCCACAGTAGCGACACATAAACAAATGTGATTGCCCAAAATATAAAGTTGGTAAACCAATTATCCGGAATATGCTTAAGAATCGGTTTGCAGGCCTTATGCACAGCAAGTCCCACACCATGCATAGCTCCCCAAAATACGAACTTCCATGCAGCCCCATGCCATAGTCCGCCAATAAGCATGGTCAAGAAATTATTGACATAGGTTCGGAATGTGCCCTTGCGGTTGCCTCCGAGCGGAATATAAACGTAGTCGCGGAGCCAAGAGGAAAGCGAGATGTGCCAACGTCTCCAAAATTCCGTGAGATTCCGGCTTTGATAAGGAGAGTCAAAATTGATGCCCAATTTGAAACCCATGATTAGCGCAATGCCTATTGCCATATCGCTATAGCCGGAGAAATCGCAATAGATTTGCATGGTATATCCGAGCACACCCATCAACGTCTGCACACCCGTATAAAGAGATGGGTCATTAAAAATAAGGTCATTAAACTGTGCGATATAATCTGCGATAACAGCCTTCTTAAGAATTCCGCAAATTATAAGCCATAAACCGCCCCAAATCTCATCGGAAGAGGCACGACGGTTCTGCTCGAGCTGAGGCAAGAAATAGTCGGCCCGCACAATAGGACCGGCCACAAGAGCCGGGAAGAATGAGAGGAAAAATATATAGTCGAGCCATGAGGCAGTGGGTTCTATCTTGCGCTTATATACGTCCACCACATAACTTATAGACTGGAAAGTATAGAATGAAATACCCACCGGCAAAATGATGTCGAGAGGCTGGAAATTGGCCTCAACCATCCGATTCCAATTCCACAAGAAAAAATTTGCATATTTGAAATATCCTAAAATCGAAAGAGATAGAATGATTGAAAACCACATTAAAGATAGCCTTGCACGCTTGCCTGAGAGCTTTTGCATCCATTTAGACACCAGCCAATCTACAAGCGATGTGCCCATGAGCATGAGAAAGAATAGGCCGCTTGACTTATAGTAGAAATATAAAGAAAAAGCTACCACAAAAACCGACATCTGCAACTTGCTGCGCTTCAGAAGAGCATAGATGGGCAGAAATAGAATAAACAATATCCAGAAAACACCGCTCGAAAAGAGCATAGGCGCCGCCTGGTCATACTTGAATAGCGATATGAAATTGCTGATGAAAGATTCCGTAAATCCAGGAAATTCAGTCCACATAATATTACGTTTAAAATATTAACGTTACTACGTTATAAAGTCTTTGACGGTATTATAAAGTCTTTGACAATATTATAAAGTCTTTGACTGTATTAATACCCGGAGTGTGCCACTATCGTGTGATGGCTGTTATTAATCTGTACTATTTATTAAGGGCTTTTAGAAAAACAATATTCGGCTTGGCCTTACCGATGGAGTCAGATGGCACATCGGCCACAAACGGATGAGCAGACTTCGGGAGCCACCGCATTATACTGTCTACCCATAAGGCAGAAGCAGAGCGTGTGGGGTGAACACCATCTTTCTTGCGGTCGAACTTCATACCATCTGTTCTGAAGAACGTTCCCGGCTTGCATGTGCGCTGCAGCAGGTCATTGATTCCCATGTCCTTTTTCCAGTTGGGCGGTCCGATCCACACATAAGGTATTGTGTCGATTACCGACAGGATTTTCGTGATATACGGCAATCTCGTTTCGGGCTTCTGTATA
>CAJTYC010000121.1 GCA_910584185.1 uncultured Muribaculaceae bacterium | reverse complement strand
ATATCTGTGAATTTTACAATCTGTCAACCGCAAGTTGAACTTGCGAAACTTAAATGAATAATGGCTACGCAACAAAAAAGGCCGACGCGTGGCGCAATTATTCATTATTCATTTTTAGTTATTCATTATATTATATTGCAACTTAGCCAAAAAATTGATAAATTTGCAGATTGAATCATTCGGACTTTCAGAGTCCGATACTAATACAGGTTTAGACGTATCGTGGCAATTCGCTTCGGTATACTTAAAGTATTGAAAATGAAAACTAACGTAGCAGTATTCTTCGGAGGTCGCTCTGTGGAGCATGAAATCTCCGTAATCTCGGCCCTCCAGGCCATTAACGCTTTCGACGCCAATAAGTATAATATTATACCTATTTATATTTCAAAGCAGGGCCGCTGGTACACCGGGGCGAACCTTCTCGACCTCAAGAATTATCGCGACCTCAATAAGCTTGTGGCTGAGGCCGACGAGGTATTCATGCGTCCGGAATATGGCGATTATAACCTCTATAAGGCTCACACCGGTCTCTTCAATAAGAAGAACCCGGTCGTCGCCGAGCTTCATGTGTCAATCCCCGTGCTCCACGGCACAAACGGTGAGGACGGCATCTTCGAAGGCCTCCTCGAGACTATCGGCATTCCGTTCGCCGGCTGCAACACACTCTCGTCGGCCAACGGTATGGATAAGATCACGATGAAGATGATTCTCCGTTCCGAAGGTATTCCAGTGGTAGACTATGTATGGTTTACCGACAATGAATGGAATTCCGGCAAGGATGCGATAATTGCCCGCGTGGAGGAAAAACTCGGATACCCCGTAATAGTTAAACCTGCCAACCTCGGTTCATCGGTGGGTATAGGCACTGCTGCCAACCGCAACGAACTAATCGAGAAAATCAACAACGCTGAGAAGTTCTCGCAGCGTATCATTGTTGAGCATATGATAGAACAGCTTCAGGAGATCAACTGCTCGGTGCTCGGCGATGCCGACGACCACCAGAGCTCGGTGCTCGAGGAGCCTATCAAGAGCGGCAAGTTCCTATCTTATGAGGATAAGTATATGGGCGGCACAAAGACCAACCAGGGCATGCAGGCAAGCGACAAGCGTATCCCCGCCGAACTCCCCGCTGACCTCACCGAGAAAATACGCCATATGGCCGGTGAGACTTTCCGCGTGCTCTCATGCCACGGCGTAAGTCGTATTGACGTGATGGTTGACCGCAAGGACAATTCCGTATATGTCAACGAAATCAACACCATCCCCGGCTCTCTTTCGTTCTATCTCTGGGAGGCTACCGGCATTTCATTCGCACAGCTTATGGATAAGCTCGTGGCTCTCGCTCTCAAGCGCAAGCGTGCCACCGACCGCAAGACTTTCACCTACGACCAGAACATCTTCGCTCTTGGCGGAGGCGTGAAGGGCGCAAAAGGTGCCAAAGGAACAAAACATTAATTTTAAAATAATAAACAAAAAATATATGAAATTCAAGGAATACAGCTCCCGCTTCAACCTCTCCGATATCAATAAGGAGGTGCTTGCAGACTGGGATGCTCATAATCTTTTCGAACGCTCCATGAAGGAGCGCGAGGGTTGCCCATCTTTTGTCTTCTACGAGGGTCCCCCTTCGGCCAACGGTATGCCCGGTATTCATCACGTTATGGCCCGTACCATCAAGGATATCGTGTGCCGCTACAAGACCATGAAGGGCTTCCACGTGAAGCGTAAGGCCGGCTGGGATACCCATGGACTCCCCGTGGAGCTCGGTGTGGAGAAGACTCTCGGTATCACCAAGGAGGATATCGGCAAGAAAATATCGGTCGACGAGTATAATGCCGCTTGCCGTCGCGAGGTGATGAAGTATACCAAGGAGTGGACTGACCTCACCCACAAGATGGGTTATTGGGTTGACCTTGACAATCCGTATATCACTTACGATAACCGATACATCGAGTCAGTGTGGTGGCTGCTCGCTCAGCTTTATAAGAAGGGTTACCTCTACAAGGGTTACACCATCCAGCCTTATTCACCGGCTGCCGGCACCGGCCTCAGCTCGCATGAGCTTAACCAGCCCGGCTGCTATCGCGATGTGAAGGATCTCACCGCTACGGTGCTCTTCGGCATCAAGGATCCTAAACCCGAAATGACCGGATGGGGCAAGCCTTGCTTCATGGCGTGGACCACAACCCCATGGACTCTCCCTTCAAACACTGCTCTTTGCGTTGGCCCGAAGTTTGACTATGTGGCAGTGCGTACGTTCAACCCTTATACCGGCGAACCTCTAACAGTAGTGATGGCTGAAGTGCTGGTTAATTCTTATTTTAAGAAAGAGGGGAAAGATAAAGCACTTTCTGACTATAAGGCCGGCGACAAGGTAGTGCCTTACGAGATAGTGGGCAAATGGAAGGGTACTGAACTCGAGGGCATGCACTATGAGCAGCTTATGCCGTGGGTCAAGCCCACCGAGCTTGTGGGAGATTTCTCTCCGGCTTTCGTGCGTGAGTATGCCGAAGCTAATCCCGACAAGGTCTACACCGTGGGCAATGACAAGTTTGTGGAGATTTCTGATTGTGCATTCCGTGTGATTCTCGGTGATTATGTCACCACCGACGATGGTACCGGTATCGTGCATATTGCTCCGACATTCGGTGCTGACGACGCCAAGGTGGCGAAGGCTGCCAATATCCCCTCGCTCTTTATGATCAACCGAAGAGGGGAGACCCGCCCGATGGTCGATCTCACCGGCAAGTTCTATCTTGTGGATGAATTGGCTCCCGATTTTGTGGAGAAGTGCGTGGAGCTGCCGCTCTATTCGCAATATGCCGGTAAGTATGTGAAGAATGCTTATGACCCGAAATATACGGTGAATGGCCGCTACGACGAGAAGGCCGCTGCCGCTGCCGAGGATCTCAATGTGGAACTATGTATTGACCTCAAGAAGGCAGGTCTCGTATTCCGCACCGAGAAGCATGCACACAATTATCCGCATTGCTGGCGCACAGACAAGCCTGTGCTTTATTATCCGCTCGACAGCTGGTTCATCCGCACCCCACAGGCTCGCGAACGCTTGATGTCGCTCAACGAGACCATCAAGTGGAAACCTGCCTCTACCGGCTCCGGACGTTTCGGCAAGTGGCTTGAGAATGTGCAGGACTGGAACCTCTCCCGTTCACGCTATTGGGGCACACCTTTGCCCATCTGGCGCACCGAAGATGGCCGCGAGGAGATAATTATCGAGAGCGTGGAGGATCTTTCCAACCGCATCGATGAGTCAGTGGCCAAGGGCTTCATGAAGTCCAATCCGCTTCGCGACAAGGGTTTTGTGCCGGGTCAGTATACCAAGGAGAATTATGAGCTTATCGACCTGCACCGTCCATATGTAGACGATTATATTCTTGTCTCTGAGAGTGGCAAGCCTATGAAACGTGAGTCTGACCTGATCGATGTGTGGTTCGATTCGGGTGCGATGCCTTACGCCCAGATTCATTATCCTTTCGAAAACAAGGAACTCCTTGATTCCGGTGAGGTGTATCCGGCCGACTTTATCGCCGAGGGGGTAGACCAGACTCGCGGATGGTTCTTCACGCTTCATGCCATTGCCGGCATGGTGTTCG
>CAJTYC010000120.1 GCA_910584185.1 uncultured Muribaculaceae bacterium | reverse complement strand
CCGCGTATACTCATGCGCCAAAGGCGCGTTCCGCGTTTCTGATAATTTATATGTTCTTTACTTCGGATGCGAGTTGGTAATAACGAGTTGGTAATAATAAGTTGACAGCTATGATTTCCAAATCGCCATTTACATAAAGCAAGAAGAAGGCGATTTGGAAATCGCCGTTCCATATCACTGTCTGAAAAAGACTCGTTTTTTAGTAACTTATTTTACTTTGTCCCTACAAAAGCCCTCACGACCGACACAACTCAACAATTGGCACGGTATATGTGTTCTATTCATGTAAGCATGATGAAAGTATAAATTTTATCATGCCATCGCCAATGAAAATATGAAAAACTAAACAATCATTTAAGTTATGGAAAAATTTGAAGATATCATTAAATCAAAGAAACCTGTGTTGATTGACTTTTTTGCCACCTGGTGCGGACCCTGTCAGATGATGCATCCCATCCTCGAGGAAGTCGCGGCAAATGTCGGCGACAAGGCCCGTATCATTAAGATTGATATCGATAAAAATCAGGAACTTTCAAGAGTATATAATGTAAGGTCTGTGCCGACACTGATGATATTTCAGGATGGAGAGATGAAGTGGCGTGTCTCAGGCGTGCAGAAGGCAAACGCCCTCGAAGCCGAACTCGCTAAATATTATTGATTTGTTGTCAATATAAATACCCCACCATCCCTGTACGACAAGTGAGGGTCGTATATGGATAGAATTTTAATTTCCTACTTTTACTATTAGTTGGAATTTAAGTGCAAGATGTCGCATATTCGTCAATTTTGACGGATGTGCGACATCTTTTGGTTCTTTTCCACAAACTTTATCAATCCTTTCATGTTATTAGTGTATAACATTATTTAACAAGAATTATATGGAAAATACACAATTCCCGGTTGATCCTCAGGGGTCGGCGTTGAAGGGCATACGTGGCAATGTTCTCACCTTTAAGGCGGACCCGTTTGTCCACGACGAAAACGAATGTTACGATTTTTATGAAGATGGTCTTGTTGTTATTCAGGATGGTCAGATTATAAGCGTTGGCAATTATAATGATATAGCTCCCAAATTTCCGGCTCTCTGTGATATAGATGTCTATGACGATGCCGTGATTATGCCCGGTTTCATCGATAGCCACGTGCATTATGTGCAATCACCCATGATTGGCTCTTATGGCGACACTCTGCTCTCTTGGTTGAATCAGTACACTTTCCCCACTGAAGCTAAGTTTAAGGATAAGAAGTTTGCCGATGAGGTAGCTCAAGTGTTTTTTAAGCAGCTCCTCGACCAAGGCACCACCACTGCTAACGTATTCTCCACATCTTTTCCGGAATCGGTTGATGCTTTCTTCGAAGAGTCGGAGCGTTACAACACGCGCATGATTTCGGGCAAGGTGCTGATGGACCGTAATGTACCGGAGTCTATTATGGACAAGAGTGCAGAGGAGTCTATAATAGAGAGTGAGCGGCTTCTAAAGAAGTGGCACCACAGAGGTCGCCAGCTCTATGCAATAATTCCAAGGTTTGCACCGACATCCACCCCCGAACAGCTTCAGCTTGCCGGCGAACTGTTCCAGCGTTACATCGACCAGGGTGTATACATGCACACACACCTCGATGAGGCTCAGGGTGAGATAGATTGGGTCACCCAGCTCTTCCCGGACCAGCCCAACTATACCGACGTATACAAGCATTTCAACCTCGTGGGTCCTCACTCCATCTTCGCTCACTGCTGCATTGTGCAGGAAGATGAATGGAAGACTCTGCATGACAATCAGTGCGGTGTGGCTCATTGCCCCTGCTCTAACTTATTTCTTGGCGACGGTGTCTTCAACGTGTGGAATGCCAAGAAGATAGACCGCCCTTGCCGTGTGGGTATGGGCACGGATGTAGGTGGTGGCACAACCTACTCTATTCCGGTCAATCTCAACGAGGCTTACAAGGTGTCGATGTTGGCTCAGAAAGGTCTGACCGCTGTCAAGGCATTTTATCTTGCCACAAGGGGTGGGGCAGAGGCTCTCCATCTCGAAAATAGTGTTGGCAGCATAGCTCCCGGTTATGAAGCCGATATCGCTGTGCTCTCGTTACACCCCAATGAATTTGCCAAGTGGCGCATGAAATTTTCTGATACTATTTTCGACAAGCTCTTCGTGCTTATGACTCTCGGTCTTAACAACATGAACATCGCAACCTACGTGGCAGGCAATAAGGTCTTCGACCGCAGCCGCGAAAAGATGCACATGTATGCCTCCGAGTTTCCCGAAACCAAATATTCCACTGATAACTAATTCTTAAATCTTAAATTATGGCAACTAATAATATACCTCAATCTAAGTTGCCGAGATAATATCGCCTCGGTGGCGGAATGGCATGGTGGGTATGGATCTTGGCCACTATCTTTGTCATTTACCTGTTCAATATCCAGACTATGTTCTCTGACGTGCAGGGTGACATTCAGAATACTCTGAACCTTGATGTAAAGCATCTTACCCTCATTGCCGGCACTTATACCTGGGCTTTCGCAATCTTCCAGTTCTTCGGAGGTGCGTTCCTCGATTGCTTTGGCTCTCGACGTGTCATGATTCCGGCATTCATCTTCGTCACTGCCGGTGTGTTCCTTTATGGTCTCGCCGACAATTATATCACCATCTTGGCAGCCCAGGTGTTGATGGCTCTCGGCGCTTGTTGCGGATTTGTAGGCGCAGGTTATATCGGTGGAGTATGGTTCGGCATGGCTGCTTATGGCACAATGTTCGGTTACGTGCAGACGCTGTCATCGGTAGGTTCGGCTGTGCAGCAGCCGATTATCGAGAGCTTGCTTAAGCACATGACATACCAGACTCTCTTCTTCAGCCTCGGTGTGCTTGGTGTGGTGCTCGTGATTCTCGCTTTCATATACATGCGTAACCCACAGCCCGTGCCGATTACTAAAAATCCCTTCAAGGTGGTAGGCAACAACCTCTTGCAGATTTTCAAGAAACCTCAGATGTGGATAGCTGCAATGTGGGGCGGCATAATCTTCGGTCTCAATCTCGCCCTCGGTGTGGTGTGGACCCCTGATATTTTCAGCCATTACGGTTATGACAACGGTTATATCGGCACAGCTCTCCTCTGGCTTGGCCTTGCAGCCGGATCTTGTTTCTGGCCACAATGGAGCAACAAGATTGGAAGCCGCAAGATTCCATCCATAATCGGTGCCATAATGATGATAGTCGGCCTCGTGCTTGTGGTTTATGTGAATATGCCGATGTGGCTATTGGTGGTATTCATGTTCGTCATCGGTATGGGTGCTACTGCTCACATGCTTGCGTTCAGCGTCGGTGGTGACGTAGCCGGTGGCCCACTCGTGGGCACATCAAGTGCGTTCCTCAACGGCATCATGTTCATCTTCGGTGGTATTCTCCAGAACATACCCTCATCTATCGAGGCCGGAGGAGGCAGCTTCCACGCAATGTTTGCCCCCTAAATCATTGCTTCCGTAATTGCGCTGATATTCATCTTCATCCAGAAGGAAACATGTAAGAAGTCAGCATGATTAAAATATAAAACTTAGAGCCCGCCCCTATAGGTAAAATTTTTATAAGACGGGCTCTAAAACTTAATATGGTCGTCGGCGGCGCCTCC
>CAJTYC010000119.1 GCA_910584185.1 uncultured Muribaculaceae bacterium | reverse complement strand
ATCTGTGAATTTTACAATCTGTCAACCGCAAGTTGAACTTGCGAAACTTAAATTAATTATATTTAAATTTTAAACCTAATTATAGTGCAAATATATTTTGGTATCTTTGTGCTTTGGTACTGCCTCGGCGCACAGGAGCATTCCCAATGTCTATAGTTTCAAAAAATATTGGATGGAATGAACCTATTTTGGAATATTCGCCACTAACCATACAAACAGAACTGCTTATGGAGTTTGCATAAACACCTGCCTGTTTTCTCTGAGGAAATTGGGTACGAAATTCAAGAGTGTCCCATTAGAAAATATGCCGGATATAAAGTTTGACTCCGAATACGACAATGATTGGAGAGATAAACTTACAACAAACTTAAGAGTCCGTTTAATAAAAACATAGCAGTTAACCGGCTCACAAATGTTAAAAGAAAAATTGAACCTTTGTCGTGCACCCCGGTTCGACACCCCGGTTCACTTGAAATCCAATAACGAACACAGGATAAACTTAGATTATTTCCAATGGAAATATTGCGATATGGAAAATTATTATTAACTTTGCGGAGTGTAACGGAACTACACACCTTATCACGTTTATAAAAATTAAAAAGAAATGAGATATGTAATCATAGGGGGAGTGGCCGGGGGAGCCACAGCAGCCGCCCGCCTGAGAAGAATCGACGAGCAGTCGGAGATAGTGCTGCTTGAGAGAGGGAAATATATATCATATGCCAACTGCGGCTTGCCATATTATATAGGCGGGACGATAGCTGAGCGCGACAAACTGTTTGTGCAGACGCCCGAGGCCTTCGCACGGCGTTTCAACATTGACGTGCGCACGCAATCAGAAGCCACTCGAATCGACACATCGGCCAAGACCGTTCATATAAGGAATGGCAATGGCGAAGCAAGCACGGTGAAATATGACAAGCTTCTCCTTTCGCCGGGTGCCTCGCCGGTGGTCCCACCGTTGCCGGGAATAAATAGCAAGGGGATATTCACCTTGCGCAATGTGACCGACACAGATGAAATAAAGGCATATATCGATGAACGGTCGCCAAGGAACGCAGTGATAATCGGAGCCGGCTTCATAGGCCTTGAAATGGCAGAGAACCTTCATTCGGCCGGCTCGGAAGTGGCAGTAGTGGAAATGGCAGACCAGGTGATGGCGCCAATTGATTATTCCATGGCATCGTTCGTGCACACTCATTTGTCTCAGAAAGGGGTGCAACTCCACTTGGGCAAAGCTGTTTCGGCGTTCGAACAGACAGCTGAGGGGATAAATGTAAAATTCAATACGGGTGAAACACTGCTGACCGACCTTGTGATATTGTCGATAGGTGTGAGACCCAACACCTCTCTTGCCTCCGACGCAGGGATAGAGTTGGGCGAGATGAAAGGCATTCGTGTGAATAAATACCTTCAAACATCTGATGAAAACATTTATGCGGTGGGAGACGCGATAGAATATCCGCATCCGCTCACCGGGCAGCCGTGGTTCAACTATCTGGCCGGGCCGGCTAACCGCCAGGCAAGGATTGTTGCCGACAACATGGTTTTCGGCAACAAAGAAAGATATGAAGGGGCAATAGGGACATCAGTGGCCAAGGTTTTCGACCTTACCGTAGCCTCCACAGGATTGCCCGCGAAGCGTCTGAAGCAATATGGCATCGAATACCTGACAGCCACAGTGCATCCAAATTCACACGCTGGATATTATCCGGGGGCAATGCCGATGACTATCAAAATTATTTTCTCGCCGACCAACGGGAAGCTACTGGGGGCACAGGCTGTGGGATATGAGGGTGTGGACAAACGCATCGACCAGTTTGCACAGGTCATAAAGCGCGGGGGCACTGTATATGATCTCCAGGCCACCGAACATGCATACGCCCCTCCCTACTCATCTGCCAAGGACCCGGTGGCCCTTGCCGGATATGTGGCGGGCAACATCTTGAGTGGGAAAATGGCACCGCTATATTGGCGGCAGCTCCGCGATGCCAACCTTAATGCTGTGACACTGATAGATGTTCGCACACGCGATGAATTCGCGCTCGGGGCTATTAAAGGTGCAATTAATATCCCACTCGATGAAATGCGCGAGCGACTTGATGAAATAAGCCCCGAAAAGCCGATATATATCTACTGTGGTGTAGGCTTGCGCGGCTACCTGGCTTCAAACATACTGAGGCAACGTGGCTATTCAGATGTCAGAAATCTCATAGGTGGGCTCAAGCTATACAAATCGGCTGTTTCCGAAGTTGCGGCTCCCAAGGGCTTCAAAGCCGTGAAGTGCGTTATGGAGCCACAGCAGAGCACATGCGCAAAATCGGTCAAGGTGGATGCATGCGGCATATCATGCCCCGGTCCGATAATGAAGCTTAAAGAGAATATGGCAAATATTGCAGAAGGAGTCCGTCTTGAAATAATAGCGACCGACCCGGGGTTCGCGCGCGATGCAGAGGCTTGGTGCGAAAGCACCGGCAACCGTTTCATTTCTTGCTCATCGGCTTCGGGCATCCACACGGTGCACGTGGAGAAAGCCAATGCCAAGGCACCGGCTTCACCCATCGCGACAGAAAAGGGGAAAACATTCATACTCTTCAGCGATGACCTCGACAAGGCTCTCGCCACTTTTGTCCTCGCCAACGGGGCCGCCGCCACGGGAGAGAAGGTGACTATTTTCTTCACATTCTGGGGGCTGAACGCAATCAAGAAAGAGCGTAAGCCGAGAGTGAAAAAAGACATTTTCGGACGCATGTTCGGCATGATGCTCCCCTCTAACTCTAAAAAACTCAAGCTCTCGAAGATGAATATGGGGGGCATCGGGGCCAAGATGATGCGCCACATCATGACCAAGAAAAACGTTGACTCTCTTGAGGCCCTCCGCACCCAGGCATTGCAAAACGGTGTGGAGTTCATAGCCTGCCAGATGTCGATGGACGTGATGGGAGTGACCCGTGATGAGCTGCTTGACGAAGTGACGATAGGCGGTGTGGCCACTTACATGGGCCGCGCCGACCATGCCAACGTTAATCTTTTTATCTGACATGGAGAAGGTCAAATCGATATGCGTGATGCGCGAGCTTTTGCTCGCCATCAACGATATGGAGAAGCAGCTTCAGCTGCTATGTGGCCTTTCGTTCAACGAAGCCATGCTGCTTTGCTGCATCAGCCGTGACAAGCTCACATCATCGCAAATTGCGATGATGTGCGGACTGTCGCCATCCAACGCATCAAAGGTAATCCGTTCGATTGAAAAAAAAGGGCTCGTGACACGCACTCTTGGCACCACTGACAAACGCCAGATGTGCTTCAATCTGACAGACACGGGCGTGGCAACCCTCGAGAAGGTAAGGAACGCGGAGATCACCCTTCCGGTCTTCAATTTTTCTTAGAGTGTGTTTGAATTTATGAGATGGGCTCTAACCCAACTTCAACACGGGTGACAAAATTCGACAAATTTTCAGGGAGTTTGTATCGGTAAATAACTGGTATTCAATTGGGGTGCGCTCGGGAATAGACAAAAATCCCTTTTGTAATACGTAAGCATTAACTAAAGTACAGGTTAGACCTCCAATTCATAACAACATCGGCTGTAACTCATAGAAGTTGCAGCCGATGTAATATATGGTAAACGGCCCAAACTCCGCGGCGCATCGGTTTAATCCCTGATTTTATCGGGGATTCAGCAAGACTCAAAAAAAATTAATAGGGATTGCGTTTTTAACATTCCGGGACCCAGCGGTCGGGCAAAAGTGCCCGTTTGCCGACATC
>CAJTYC010000118.1 GCA_910584185.1 uncultured Muribaculaceae bacterium | reverse complement strand
TGCCAGCCAACTCTTGACCTTGAGTTTGATTAACATTTTTTAAGAGACACTAGTGCGGCATTAATATGTTCCGGTGCAGCCGGATATGTGTCGCGAAGCGACCCTGTCTACAACAATCTGAGCAGTTAAGTTGCATCGCGAACTGGGGGAGAGGAGGCGCCGCCGACGACCAAAAGAGCAGCGAAGCAAATTTCCTTAAATTCCTTTAGTTCCTCGTGCAATATGGTCGTCGGCGGCGCCTCCTCCTCCCCAGTCCGCAATGCAACGTCGCGAAGCCACCGCTGCCGACAACAACAACTGCAAGATAGTCCGAGCAATAAAACAATTAGTAACCACAATGCGTTGACAATATATGATTAAAACCATATATTTAGCAGGCGGATGTTTTTGGGGCATCGCGCATTTATTCTCACTCGTGCCCGGCGTGCAGCACAGCACTGCCGGATACGCCAACAGCATTGTACCCTATCCGACATATCAACAAGTATGCACCGGCAAGACAGACGCTGCCGAAACCGTCAAGGTGGATTACGATGACGACACCGTCAGCCTGACCGACTTGCTTAAACTATACTTCAAGGCCATCGATCCAATAGCAGTTGACCGCCAAGGACCCGACGTGGGTTCGCAATATCGCACCGGTATTTACTATACCGATGCTGCTGACTTGCCGATTATTGAAGCGCAAACTGCGGTGATACAACACCGGTATGCCGAGCCTCTCGCAGTAGAAGTGCAGCCGCTCGACAACTTCTACGCCGCCGAGGAATATCATCAGGATTACCTCGACAAGAACCCACGCGGATATTGCCACATAAATCCATCCCTGTTTAAGGAAGCGCGTGAGCTTAAGGTGACATCTGCGCATGGCATGGAGCAATTGCGCCGCCGTCTCACACCCCTGCAATGGGAAGTTACGCAGAATGCAGCCACAGAGCGCCCCTTCGTCAACGAATATGACGCTGAATTTCGCCCCGGCATATACGTAGACATAACCGACGGCACCCCATTGTTTGTGTCGTCAGACAAATTTGACTCCGGGTGTGGCTGGCCTGCATTCAGCCGCCCTATTGACGACAAACTCATAGACCGTCACATAGACACATCATACGGCAGGGTGCGCACCGAAGTGCGCTCTGCCAAATCGGGTTCGCACTTGGGACACGTGTTCAACGACGGCCCTCGGCAGACTGGCGGCTTGCGCTACTGCATCAACTCAGCCTCGCTGCGCTTCATACCCTTGCAAGAAATGGCCCAAGAGGGATATGCCGACCTCATCCCGCTGGTCACCTCCCAACCATGACCGTCGGCGGCGCCTCCTTTTCCCCCGGTTCGCGATGCACCGTGGTTGACGTCGCGGAGCCACAGGGAGATAGGAGCCTCTTGCGACGTCAATAGATGAACTAATCGCAAAGTATGGTAATCTTGCCCGTAGTGGGGTCGGAGTCGGGGGCGGCATACATGGCTGGGGAGTGGTAGCTCGCCAGCGCGGCAGCGGTGCGTATCTCTTGCTGTATAATGTCGCGAAGCAGGCGGCCTCGGAGTGTCTTGAGAAGTGTGGAGTGAGGTGTCTTCAGGGTGCCTCCGTCGTGGACGGAGCGGAAGTCTACCTTTACAACTCTCGCCATACGTTTTATCATGCGCCAGTCCAGGCATTTCGCAGCGTCGGCCGGCATAAGGTCCAGTATCTCATTTTCACCGCAGTCGCGCATCGAGTCGAGCAGCATAGGGGTGATTATAGGTTTCCAGTAACCCGACATTGCCTCGCCGGTGGGGGCGACGCGTGTGGTGTAATCAAGACGGTATGGCTTCACGATGTCGTCGCCGCGCAGCAAGCCGTAAAGCGACGAGATGACGCAGACCTCGCTATCTGCAACCCGCTTTTGAACATCGCTCAGCGACGCATAGTCGAGGGCCTTGAACACCACGCCAGTGTACGCTTCCAACGCCTTGCAACCGGTGGCCTTGTTGGCAAATTCATAGGCCATGCGCTTAACTTCGGCGGCAAGCGAAGGGCTGACCTTAAAGGCAGAGGCAATCTCGGCCACCGGCCATCCGCACCAATCGCGCATAAGATGCGAAGCGATGGTGTCGAGTTCCGGACGGTGAAGACGATAAGTTTCACTCTCCACGAGAGTGTCGCACTCCCGCATGGTTTTTGATTCAGCTATCAGAATTCTCATATCAACTTCATTCTGCCAGTAATCTGGTGATATCCCAAGAGTCGATGTTGTTGCGAGCAGTGGAGTAGTTGGCTGCAATCGTTATGATTTTGCGCCCCTCATCGGCATATGGCAGTGCATAGCCACGGTCATTTATCTGCTTAAGGGCCTTGCCTGTATCTCCATTTGTTTTGAGCTCGAAGATGTATATATACGACTTTGTGCGGAGCATTACATCCATGCGCGAACGGCACGTTTCCTCCTCAGCGTGAGGCATGAAGCCAAGGGCTTTCATGATGATATAGATGTTGTTTTTGAAATATGTCTCGCGTTTTGCAATCTCCGTATTGCTATACGGGTTTCCCTCCAGAAATGTCTGCAATGTGTGCATGAAAGTGTCAGGTTCTCCTTTGAGCAGAGAGCGGCGCATGAGGCTGAAACTGTCGCGGCATGACATGAAGTCCATGTCGGAGTAGATTGGCAGCAGAGCCTCGCTGAAACTTGTGGATACCTCCTTGTTGGGGAGCCCGAGAATGTAACTCTCTATCTCCTCGTCATATCTCTTTATGGTGACGTACCCGGCCTCGTAGAGCAGCGCAACCGGATTATTCAAGTATGACTCCTTGGCTGAAAGGTCGCTGGTTTCTGACTCGATGCAGTCGAGGCGCGGAAGATAAAAATTGTCGCGTTTGAGCATGGTGAGGAGAAAACTTGCTGTGCCTGACCTGAACCAATAGTTGTCGATCTCATTAGTGGAGAGAGCATTCAGAAGACTGAAAGGATTGTATATGTCGGGGCATATCTTGCTGAAATGGTAGCCGTCGTAGTTCTCCTTGAGCAATGACAAAGCCTTGTCGGCTGTTATCGAGAGACTCTTAGCGAAGTCTGTTACGCCCGGCATCAGCACCTTGCGAAGTTCCTCCTCAGTGATGCCGCATATGGCGGCAAACCTATTGTCGAAAGATATGTCAAGAAGATTGTTTGCCCCGCTGAACAAACTTGTGTGGCTGAAGCGTGACACGCCGGTGATAAATGCGAAATGAATATATTCATCAGCATTTTTAAGCACTGAGAATAGTGCGCGAAGTGTGTCGCGATATGATTTGTTGAGCTTTTCGTTGTCGAGGGTACATAGCAGCGGTGAATCGTATTCATCTATCAGGATGACGGCCTTGCGACCTGTAAGGTTGTAGGCTTCCTGTATCAACAGTTCAAAACGCCGCGATAAATCCTCTTCATGCTCAGGCATGGCATATGTTTTCTCATATTGTCGCAACGCGCTGTCTATATAATTGATTAGAGAGTTGTCAGACTTCGGGTCTATGGTATTGAGTGAAATTTTGATGACCGGTCGGGGTGTCCAATCCATATCATCGGAATCGATGTCAAGACCATGAAAAAGCTCCCTCTTGCCTTCGAAATATGATTCGAGTGTAGAAAGGAAAAGGCTTTTGCCGAAGCGGCGTGGACGGCTCAGAAAATAGTATGCCGGTGATTCGAGCATCTTTTTGATATACTTGGTTTTGTCTGCATATGCGTAGTTCATGCTACGGAGCTTTTCAAAACTCTGTATGCCGACCGGGTATTTCAGTTTTTCTGACATGTCAGATGCTTTTTTCAGATTACCTCCCCAAATTTAGATAAAAATCCTGAGATTTTTACACCGGCAGTATAAAAAATCAAGGC
>CAJTYC010000117.1 GCA_910584185.1 uncultured Muribaculaceae bacterium | reverse complement strand
GCTCAAAAATAAGCCGCCCCTATGGGTAAAATTTTTATGAGATGGGCTCTAAATGGATGTTGTTATTTTGCTGTCATGATGATTTTGTGGACTCTGTTTCCGATGCGGACCATGTACAGGCCGGCTGCGGGAAGAGATGTTTTCAGAGATCCATTGCCCGAAGAGGCTACGGTGATACCGGAAATGTCGGTCACGCTTATTCTCTCTTCTGTGGGTGTCGTAACTGTCAGGTTGAGTCCTTCGGTTAGTATCGTGGAGTTTTCTGAGACCGTGGATATTATTCCTGATGAGCCGGTTCTTACGGCCATCATCGATGAGGGCTTTGAAGCGAACTCCGAATTGTAAGCTGTCACGGTATAGCCGTAATCGGTGTTGAGTTCGAGATTCTCAAATAGCAGTGATGTTTCGGCGCCTGCGTTGACTGCTTCGAAACCCTTTATCGGGAAGTAGTCTATATTGCCTCCGTAACCGATTGTAATATCGTCGATTGATACCGAACCTCCTGAAGGTCGCTTGAATTCAAATCTCAAAGCTGTGATGTCGGACGGCATGTTGTCGATTGTTACAGTTGTGCCTCCGGCTGCCGAGATAAGGTCAGTCACGCTCTTTACGGGAATCCATTGGTTATTGCAAAGACCGGATATTTCAATCGAGGCATCATTGCTGCCCGATGCAGCCCGATACCAGAAAGAGAGTGTGCGGATGTTATCGTTGAATTTTGCGGTGGTCAGATACGAACCGTCGGCTGTGAATCGTAAAGAGGGTGCTGTCGTGGCATACGAAGCTCTGCCATCGTAAGATGCGTCGCTCTGCCAACCCGAAGGAAGATCGCGCTTGTCGAAGCCGGTAGCGGTCTCGAAAGGTTCGCCGAGTGTGAGTGAATGAAGGGTCACCTCGTAACGCTCAGCTTCTTCGAGAGCTTCCCAGTTCGCGCGGAACGAAGTTTCTCCAATCTCCGAAGCGGGCAGAGTTTTGACGCTCTTATAATCGAGTGTAGGTGCGAGGGTGGTCACTTCAATCTCGTTGGACTCTGTGGAATAGAATCTGCCGTTGGTGCCGGTCACCACATAATAGTATGTGGTGGAAGGGGTAAGTCCTGTAACTTCAAATTCAGTGACTGCGCCAACTTCACGTTTTAAGTAGCCGTCAAGATATTTCTTGGCACCGTTTTCTTTAGTATAGACACTGAGAAGATAACCGGTGGTGCGGGAAATCTCATTCCATGCTGCGGTAAAGCCACCTGCCTTAATTTTTTGGGGTTCAAGAGCAGTGATGTCATCGAAAATATTCTGACCGCCCTTGAATGCGAACGATACAATGCCGTTGATGTCCTTGATGTCTGTTATGGGGGAGTGAAGAGCAATCCCGTCCCAAGTCTTCATGGAGGGAGCGGTGTTGTCGGTAAATTCGGTCACATTGGCCGTGCCGGGGAATGGGTCGCCGGTTATAGAATATGCGCTTGGCTCATTGTCGGCTTCGACTATATCCACATATTGCTTCTCGATGTTGACGATATTCATCAGCCACTTTTCAGGCTCGAAATCTATATGCCATACGAGCATTCCATGTCCGGGGATGTATTCGTCCCAACCTTTCTGTTGGCGGTTTTCAAGTATATAATATTCCTGCTTTTTCGGGGTCTCGATCATATACACATCGTTGTATGCTCCGACCTGTGATACCGGATACATTGAGATGTTGGCCGGTTCTGACAAGACCTTAGGCTCAACCCATCCGAGGCAATAACGTTCGTAGCCGGTGTGATATGGAGGCGTATGGCTGTCGTTATTGTATGAGCCATGATCCATCAGTGACCAGTTGCCGGGAGTGAAAGCGGATGTGTAGATAGTTGAATATAAGTCCGGGAGTCCCATCACGTGAGAGAACTCGTGGCAGAATACGCCTATGCCGGCGAGATTCGCTCCTTGCCCGTTGGCCAGCTCGTTGTTGGTGGCATAATGGTTCAGAAGTTTGCCGTTCATATATATTTCCATGCCGAGGTCATCATGGATGTTCCATGAGTGAGGCCATATAGAGTTTGCCGGTCCGCCATCGGCCTCGCCATAGCCGGCATAGAATATGTATATATTGTCTACGATTCCGTCGTTGTCAGTATCGTAGATGCTGAAATCAATCTCATCTTTGAGCAAGTCAGCTGCATGAGGGATCATCTCGTATGGGCGCGCATCGTCACCGGTATTTTCGTCGTTACTGCCGTAGTAACTCATGTTATACGGTAGGCATACGGGACCGTAGACATCAAACTGAGGCGTGAACTGACCACCTGAGCTTGCCTTGAAATAATCTTTGGCAGAACCGGCTGCCCCATATTCGGAGAACCCTTCCTTATTGAGCATGTCATGGAAAAGCTGCTTGGGGTTAGGCAACGTGAACTTAACGTCCTGGAACTCCACCAATATGGCGAGGCACCGGGGAGAACCTTTCGTAGGAAAAGTGTTGAGCGAGGTTTCTTCTGCTATCTTGGCCTTGTTTTGAAGGCGTTTGTTTTTTGCAAATGCAGCAATTTTTGCCTCAGCTTTCTTTGCTACTTCAGCATTGTAGATGTTGAAGGGCAACTTGCGGTCGAATGAGGAGAGCAATGCTTCTTCATCTACGCCTCTGTGCTCTGGAGAGGATGCAACGATTGTTGAGGGCTTGATTATGTTGCCGTGTGGCACTGCGTACCTGAACAGCCCATCTTCACCGCGCAGCAACATGAAACCGTCGGGAGTGCTGTAAAAGTGAGAGCGCTCATCACCCCTCAATAGGACTTGGATGGTTTTTCCACCGTTGTCAAATGTCATGAGTCCCGGCTTGGCCGGCACTGCATTCGATGGCATTGTAAACGACAATGCAGGGATTATTAGGCTTAAAAGCCTAAGCGGTAGCCTCTTAATCTGAAATTGCATAATTGTGTCGATTTGAATTAAAGTGTTATAAGATGGGCTCTAAATTTTGTCTCTCAGATGTGCTGCTATGCTTCACGCTGTGTGTGTCATCATGCAACAAAATGCTTGTGTTGCTTGATGGTTTGTGGCGTGTATAGGTTTCAAATGAAAGAAAAAATGTGGAAAACGCCTTGCAAACGTCGGCAAATTTCGTTGTTCATTGGCAAAGTTATGAAGAATGGTATGCAGTTCAAAGTCTTTTTTTTGATTTATATCAATTTATTTAGTATTTTTGAGTTGTTTTAACTTAAAAAGGAGATAATTTCATATATGTTTTCAGAAATACATGTGCCGAGAAGCTTGCGTCAGATTTTGGCGCAGCATATCAATCCTACAGAAGAACTCGTCCGCGATTTCGAGCAGGCAGCCCGTCTTGTGCAGGTGGAGAAGGGTGAGGCTGTGGTGCGTCAGGGCGAATTGTGCAATGTGTTTGTATTCAATCGCAGGGGGCTTTTCAGGGTGTGCAATGTCACCGACGGGGTGGAGGATACTATCCTTTTCGGTACCTCGGGCGATGTTTTTACATCCCTGCATTCATATTATGCCAAGGAGCCGTCGATTTTCTCGCTTGTGGCTGTGGAGGATTCGGAGGTGTGGCTTGTGAGCTACGACCGCATGCGCGATCTGGAGTCGCGCCATCCTGCCCTCATTGCTTGGATGCGCGCTTTGCTTATAGAGCAAACTTACGGATTCGAGAAGCGCTACACGTTTTTCAATAACAAGACGGCTGAGGAGCGGCTTCTGAATTTCATGCGAATAAGCAGCGGCACACTACGGCGCACATCGGTGAAATATATATCGAGCATTGTGCCGCTGAAATACATAGCCCAATATCTCAAGATAACGCAGTCGACGCTCTCGCGCCTGCGCAAAAAGCTCGTCACCTCCAGCCGGTGACGACCATGATGAAAAGTAAAAAAAGCGTCGCAGCGAAAGCTGCAACGCTTTTTTCAGTCGGGGTGACAAGATTCGAACTTGCGACCACACGCCCCCCAGACGCGTA
>CAJTYC010000116.1 GCA_910584185.1 uncultured Muribaculaceae bacterium | reverse complement strand
GCCTCCGGCGACGACTAATGCTGGCTATTAACGCAGAAAAAGGATGTGCGAACGCACATCCTTTTTCTGTCTGTATCACCTCGTGGATTACTTCTTCTGAGCTATCCAAGGATAGGTGTCCTTGTCAGCACCGGTGTTGGCCACTATCTCGTAGCCCTCGGGAGCCACGATGAGTGTATTTGTAACGTGGTTGTAGGGAAGGCCACTGAACTTGCCACCCTTGATAATGGCGCCACCGCTCGGGAGATTCACATCATTGTCGCCTGATACGATAGCAGACTTGCCCTGAGCAAGCGGAGACCTCTCTACTGCGCCGGCGAATTCGCCACCTTCAACTGTCACAATAGCACCATTTGTAATGTAAAGAGGATAGAATGCGTCCGTTTTACCGGGTGAATTGTGAGTGGTGTATGTTCCTCCGGTGATTGTGCATTCCATGTTGCTATCAACACTGAGACCACCCTGCACGCCTACTACCGTGCAGTCGGTGACAGCACCCTTGGAACCGTACATGCGGATAGCGTAAGACCAGTTATTGGTGCCATTTTGGGAAGATGATGTACTCTCGAAGTAGCTGTTGTCAAGCACGATGTTGCCGCTCGCCACGTCGCGGCCCATGCCGCAGAGCGTGAACTCGCCCGACTTGATGGTGGCATTCTTGATTGTCACATCAGTGTCGTTGTAGTAAGAAATGGCTGCGGAGTTGTAAGGATAGCCTGCGCTACCATTGCCATGCATGTGATAGTCCATGTCGTTGATGAGCGTCATGCCGTCGATCACGAGTTCGCCGCTCATCACGCGAATGAGCTGACGGAATGTGCTGCCGGCAGTTGCATCGGCCTCTGTATCGGCCACGGCCTCGTTGGTGAGTGTGCCTTTGCCGGTGAGTGTAAGACCCTGCTCTGCAATCAGCGCACCCTTGGCCGGGAGAGTCACAGTAGCGCCGTCGGCCACCTGTATCTCCTTGGGGGTTGAGAATGTGAGGTCGGCAGGTGCCACTGCGGTGAGGTCGAGGTCAGCGGGAACAATCACCTTTGCAACATTGGGGCTTGTGATAGCGCTTACAAACTCCTCGGCAGTACTCACAACTTGCTGGTAGTTGAGGTCGGGCTGCTCGAAGTCGGGCACGATCTCGATATTGTAATCGAACGTGGTGGTGAGCAGGTTACCGTATATGTTGGTGCGGTAGTTGCGCTGCACGGGCACGTTTCCGTAGCTGAATTCCTGGGTGTCGCCGGCGGCAGTCAATGCGCTGAATTGCACCATAACGAGTTCGCGGTCGTTAACAAGTAGGTAGTTGAGGCCAATATAGTCATATCCGCTCACGGGGAAATCACCGGGGATTCCGGTGATGACGTTGCTCGCGAAAGTCTTCTCCTCAGCATTGCCGATGAGCGAGCCGTCGGTCAGCGAGAAGCCGGAATATACGGGCACTGTAACCGAAGTCTTGTCGAGCGTGAAGCCAGCAGCTGCGGAGTTGGCGAGGTCAGCTGCCGTCGTGCCGATGTTGAGCTGTGCGAAGGGACGGTAAAGTTTCACCGACTGGGTCATACCGCTTGTAATCTTGAGGCCGAGCTCCTGGTTGAAGAATGCGTCGTTGGTCTCAACGTTGGCCTTAATGTTGCCATAGTTTACGGATACGCCCTTGCCGTCCGCATTGATGGAGTAGACATTGTCGGCGGCGGTGTTGCTCGCGAAGAAGAGGAAGTCATACTTGCGGCCTGAGATCAGCGAGAATGTCACCTTGTCGGTCAGACCGCCGTTGAATGCAGTAATCTGCTCGCTCTTCACAAGTTTTTGGGTTTCAGACTCAAACACTGCATAGTAAAGTTGGTTGCAGCTTGTGCCGGTGCCGGTCTCTACGGCGCGGGTGCCGAGGTCGCTTGGGAGGTTGAGGTCGAAGCTCACAGCCACTTCGGTGCCGTCGGGCACTGCATTGGGCTCGTTGAGGTCGTTCGAACAACTTGCAAACCCGAACATGGCCAATGCCGATGCCGAGTAATGAAGTGCTTTCTTCATGCGTGGTTTGTTTTAAAATGATTATTTAATGAATATGAAAATTTTGTTTTGTTTGCAAGTCTGCAAGAATCCTAAATCGGTTTCCTAAAGTTACGATTTGAAAGTTTTTCATGGCATAACTTCATACAGTGACAAAGATATATATAAATTTGCGAATTCACACCCCTACAATGTTAATTAATGTTAATTTTAATTACTGAATATCAGGATTTTCTTGCGTAAACTTACCTTTATGCACGAATCGCACCGCATATCATCAACACGCCGTGTTTGGAGAAGCATTACCGGGGTATCCGAGGCAGTCGGGGCAATGAGTGGAGGTGAAAAATTAGGGTCTGCACGAAAAATTAACCTTATAAATTTTTTCGTTTGCACAAAGAATGTTAAATTTGCAAAATTCAAAGGGTGTCTTCACTCAAAACTAAAAAAGAGGGGCGAGGACATGACAATGACATTGTATCCGCACATTGGCATTGCACCATGAAACACCGTGCGAACGCTCCATAAGCTATCAATCGGCAGAAACACGAAAATTCTTAAATTAAATTATAAACACTATTCAAAAACAGCTATGTGGTTATCAAACTCTTCTGTAGGACGTAAATTCGTCATGGCCATCACCGGTGCCGTGCTCGTCCTATTCGTGACTTTTCACTGTTTGATGAACGCGGTGGCTATCTGCTGGCCCGCAGCCTATAATATGGTCTGCGAGTTCCTGGGCGCCAACTGGTATGCCCTGATTGCCTCGGCAGGTCTGGCACTGTTCATCCTGTTGCACATCATCTACGCTGTGGTGCTCACCTTGCAGAACCGCAAGGCACGCGGCAACCATGCGTATCTTATCTCCAAGCGTCCCGCCAATGTGGAATGGAGCTCTAAGAACATGTTTGTGCTCGGTATCGTAATCTTCGCATTCCTCGTGGTGCACATGATCCAGTTCTGGGCCAAGATGCAGCTCGTGGAGGTGATGGGCTGCGAAGGCTCTATCCCGCCTGCTGCCGGAACGCTCTTCATCCAGAAGGCATTTGAGCTTCCCTGGACCCTCATCGTCTACGGCATAGGCTTCATCGCACTCTGGTTCCACCTCAACCACGGCATGTGGTCTATGTTCCAGTCAGTGGGTTGGAACAACACCAACTGGATGCCCCGCCTCAAGAAGATCGCCTGCTGGTGGACTACCATCGTGGTGCTCCTCTTCTTTGCCGAAGGCATAGTGTTCACTGTCAAGGCTCACGACAAGTTCTACCTTACAGACGAGACTCTCCGCGAGCAGTATAAGGATATGATTCCTTCTATGATTGAGGAGGGCTTTGGTGCAGATGCCCAGCAGCTCGCCATGAATATCGAGATGTCACCTTACGGCAACGTGTCGATGGGCTTGCGTCAGATGGGTGCCCAGCTCAACCAGCAGATCGAACAGCTCAGCTCGCCCGAAGGCCAGGAATATGTGAAGAGCAATCCTGAGATGGCCGAACAGGTGAAGGACCTCAAGAAACGTGCAGAAGCACTCGACCGCGTGGTGAAATTCTTCGACTACCTCGAGAGTGCCGACAACCAACCGAATAACCAAATGCTCCCCAACATGGGTGGCCAAGCCAATTGATTAGCGATATGGAAACAATGAAAGTTAGAATGATGAATCCGGCAGACTCGAAGATACCGGAAGGTCCTATCGCTGAGAAATGGACCAACTACAAGGCTCATCAGAAACTCGTGAACCCCGCCAACAAGCGTAAACTCGACGTGATTGTGGTGGGTACAGGTCTGGCAGGTGCTTCGGCTGCCTCCACACTGGCCGAGCTCGGTTTCAATGTGCTCAATTTCTGCATCCAGGATAGCCCCCGCCGCGCTCACTCTATCGCCGCTCAGGGTGGTATCAACGCTGCAAAAAATTATCAGAACGACGGTGACTCCGTATACCGTCTTTTCTACGACACCGTGAAGGGTGGCGACTACCGTGCCCGCGAGGCTAACGTGTACCGTCTGGCCGAGGTGTCTAACAATATCATAGACCAGTGCGTGGCTCAGGGTGTGCCTTTCGCACGCGAATATGGCGGCCTTCTCGCCAACCGTTCGTTCGGTGGCGCACAGGTGAGCCGTACATTCTACGCCAAGGGCCAGACCGGCCAGCAGCTTCTGCTCGGTGCTTACTCTTCGCTCAACCGCCAGATCCAGGCCGGCAAGGTGAAGAGCTACAACCGCTACGAGA
>CAJTYC010000115.1 GCA_910584185.1 uncultured Muribaculaceae bacterium | reverse complement strand
TGGCTTCGCGTTGGGAAAAGTGTCGCGAAGCCACCGGGAGGGAGGAGCCTCCGGCGACGACACGGGATAATTTTTTAAATAGGGATGTTTAATAATGCGTCAACTTTGAAAATTTTTTATTAAATTTGCGCAAATATATACCTACTCACCAATGGATGAAAAAGTGACCGTGGACGGCCTTGCTTTTGTGCCGTACATAACACGCGACGAAATCGCCGCGCAAGTGAAAAGAGTGGCCGATGAGCTGCGCAATGACATCAAGGGCAAGAATCCGTTGTTTCTATGCGTGCTCAACGGTGCGTTCATGTTTGCCGCCGACCTGATTCGCGAGGTCGGCATCAACGATGCCCACATCAACTTCGTGAAGTACACAAGTTATGAGGGCACTTCCTCTACCGGCAAGGTGAAGGAAATAATGGGGCTTACCGAAGATATAGAGGGTATGGATGTCGTGATTGTAGAGGATATCGTGGATACCGGTCTGACCGCCTCCATGATGATCAACGACCTCAAGAAGCGCAATCCCCACAGTATACGTTTTGTGACGCTGCTCCATAAGCCCGAAAGCAGCAAGACAGGTTTCAAGCCTGACTATGTGGCATTCACCATACCCCCGAAGTTCATAATAGGCTATGGTCTCGACCTCGACGGCAAGGTGCGCAATCTCAAGGATATCTACGTTATTGACGAGCAAGACTGACGCAATTATAATTAATAATGAATAATTAATAATTGCCGGCCTTAAAACGTTCAGACGTCAATATGACAATGTGTCAATATGACAATCTAAAGAAAGAAAACGCTATAATAAGACAACTGAAGATGTTGAATATTGTTTTGTTCGGCGCCCCTGGCAGCGGCAAAGGTACCCAGAGTGCGCGTCTTATAGACCGTTACGGTCTTTATCACATTTCTACAGGTGAATTGCTGCGCGACCACATAAAGCGTGGCACGGAGCTCGGCAAGACTGCCGACTCTTACATTTCGAAAGGTCAGCTCATCCCGGACCAGCTGATGATCGACATCCTCGACGATGTGCTCGACAAGGAGGCTTCCGGCAAGAAGGGTGTAGTGTTCGATGGTTTCCCCCGCACTATACCACAGGCTGAAGCTTTGAAAAACCTCCTGCAAAAGCGCGGCACAGACCTGCATGCTGTGGTAGGTCTCGAAGTGCCCGAGGATGAACTGGTAAACCGTATGATAGCACGTGGCAAGGAGACAGGACGTGCCGATGACAACATCGACACCATAAAGAACCGTCTCGACGTATACCACAATCAGACTCTTCCTCTGCGCGACTATTATAATAAGGAGGGAAAATATCTCGGCATCAACGGCTCCGGCGTTGTGGATGAGATATTTGACGAAATAGCTTCAAAACTCGCCGACATTATCGAAAATAACTGATAACGCGATGTTGCGAAGCCTCCGCGAGGGAGGAGTCTCCGGCGACGACAACCAAGAATAAATGCGTCAGCTGACGTTGCATAGCGGACTGGGGGAGAGGAGGCGCCGCCGACGACCATCAAAGAATAAATAAGAATACCTAAAAGGGGTGATTGCACCAGAAGTGCAGTCACCCTTTTTATATTTTACTTAAGATTTTTTAATAAATTTTGGGTATTTCAGCACTTTCATACTAATAGTAACTTTGCAGCATAAAATTACAAACAACTGAAATGAGACTGAAATACTTTTTATGGCATTACTCTTGGCCGTGATACCTGTGAATTGCGCCCTCAGTGGTAATGCGGCCGAGACGAGTGACAGCACGATGTCGGAATGGTTAAAACTTGCCTCGCGCTTTCATATGGGCGGATACGGTGAGGCTGTATATTCGCGCAATTTCTACAGTGACCGTTACCAAAGATATACTGACCCACAGAGTGCTGCCAACGACAAGAGTCATGGTCGCTTCGACTTGCCACACGTGGTGATTTATCTTGGCTTTGATTTCGGCAAGGGATGGAGCATGGGTTCGGAGATCGAATTTGAGCATGGAGGCACGGAGAGTGCCGTGGAGATTGAGGCTGAAGAGAGTGGAGAATATGAGAAAGAGATAGAGCGCGGCGGCGAGGTATTTCTTGAGCAGTTCTGGATTCAGAAAGTGTTCATGCCACAGTTGGTGCTTCGTGCCGGTATGCAGGTCGTACCGGTGGGAGCAACCAACGCTCACCATGAGCCGGACCAGTTCTTCGGCGTGTATCGCCCTGAGGGGGAGAATACCATAATGCCTTGCACTTGGCATGAGGTAGCCATATCATTGATGGGTAAGGCCGGCAATTGGTCGTATCAAGCCATGTTTCTGCCAGGTCTCGACAGCGAACGTTTCGGCAACCAAAGTTGGATACATGACGGGTCTGCATCACCTTTCGAATTCAAGATTGCCAATAATTACGCTTTTGCCGCCCGTGTGAATTAAAAACCGGTCAACAATCTGCGTCTCAGTGTGAGCGGATATGTGGGCAACAGCTTCCGCAACACTCTTTACGACACTTCGAGCCCGAAGCTTAAAGGTGTAAAGGGCACTGTATCAATCGGTTCGTTCGATTTTGCTTATAACGACAAGCGTTTCATAGCACGTGGTTTCTTCGATTATGGTCACCTCTCTGATGCCGGAGCAATCTCGAAGTTCAACATCTCGATGTCGAAAAACTCCACCTCGAAGCGTCAGAGCGTTGCTTCCGATGCAATAGCATGCGGTGTGGAAGCAGGTTATGACATACTCTCCCTGATTCCTGCCCAGAAGAGCAAAGGGCACAGGCTGTATCCATTCGCAAGATATGATTATTACAACTCCATGTACAAGATGGAGACTGGCTCCGGTCTCGGATGGTGCAGCAAGCAGAAACTTAGTGCCGGCATAAACTGGTATCCAATTAGGCAGGTAATGGTAAAGGCAGAATATACACACCGCTTCTTCAAAAAGCCATACAACAACGAGCCAAGCATCAACATCGGCATAGCATATTCAGGCTGGTTCTTCTAAAAAGAACACAAGGCTCGTAAAAACAACAAAATAATGAAAACTGAAAATTGAAAAACTAAGATAAAATGAAAGCAAAATTCCTTTCGATGGCCGCTTTAGTGGCCCTTTCACTTGGAGTTGTATCATGCTCCGACAATGGTAATGACCTTGATGTAAAATCTGCCAAGGAATCGGCTCTTGAGGCTGCAATAGATTCTTATGTCGATAACACGGTTCTGCCAGTATATGCAGAAATGGCCGATAAGGCTATTCTGCTTTCCGACCTGTGCGAGGCAATGCAGTCCAAGCATGCAGCCGGCACGCTGACCTCTGCAGATGTAAAAGCAGCCGGTGAGGCATGGAAAGCGAGCCGCAAGGTTTGGGAGCGCAGCGAGGCATTCCTCTTCGGACCTGCAGCGCAGCACAACATAGACCCGCATATCGACTCCTGGCCTCTCGACAAGGCTGCCATGGATGACTTGCTCGCCGACATACGCAATGGCAAGAAGCTCGATATCGCCAACAACTTCAACTACGGTCTGCTCGGCTTCCATTCTGTGGAGTATTTGCTCTTCGAACTCGACGCTTCAGAGGAGAACTCATTGGTGCATTCGCTCAATTACACCGCAGAGGAGTTGACTTATCTCGTCACTGTGTCCAATGACCTTCGCGACCAGTGTGTGCTGCTCGAGGCTTGCTGGGCGGGCATGGACAATATCTCTGATGTTAAGAAGAAAATACTTGAGGATGCCGATCTTGACTATGGTGAGGAATATGGCTGGGAGATGAAGAATGCTGGCAAGGCCGGTTCGCGGTTCAAGTCTTATCAGGATGCTGCCGAGGAGGTGCTCCAGGGTTGCATAGATATAGCCGACGAGGTTGGTAATGTAAAGATAGGCCGTCCCAACTCGGCCTCAAGCGAGGAAGATAAGAACTATATCGAGTCTCCTTACAGCCTGAACTCTATAGAGGATTTCGAAGATAATATCATCTCTATCGAGAACAGTTATATCGGTACCCGTACCGGTGACAAGAGCATTTCCGATTATGTTAAGTCGAAAGATGCAGACCTCGACAAGCGTCTGCGTCAGGCTATCACGGACTCGCGTGCCGCAATCCGTGCAATACCTGAGCCGTTTGCCAAGAATGCAACCTGCGATGCCGCTGACAAGGCTGTCAAGATGGTCGGCACCGACCTCGTGGATATTCTCACTGAGGCATATAACCTTATCGGTAAGTCAGTAACTGTTCAGCGGACGCACTGAGGCGGGGAGGCGAAGATGCTCCGATAGCCAA
>CAJTYC010000114.1 GCA_910584185.1 uncultured Muribaculaceae bacterium | reverse complement strand
GGCTTGGCGGTAGATGCCGCTTAGCCTATGAATAATTTTTTAACGAACTATTGTTTCAAAAATTAAGCGAATTTTAGGTACTTTTTGAGGAAAATCTCAGATGTGACTGCCATCAGCTCATTTTGAAAATGCTTGGCATCATCAAAAAGAAAGCCATTCAAATCATCTTCTGCGCATTTGAACGGCTTAATTTCGGTCTCGGAAGAGAGTTGTATCTGAGCTAATTTTGAGAAGTCCATATCACCACTGGAAGTTGCTTATAGATTTCATTAACTCATAGGCTTTACGTGCTCTCTCCCTTTCTTCATTAGATACGGGCTTAGGCTGCGAAATAAGCTTCTCGAAGCGTTCCGCATCCTTGCCGTAGAGTTCAGGGGTTTCTTTAATTGGTCTTGCCATAATAGAGGTTTTTAGTACTTGACTACAAAGTTACAACAAATTTTTGGCATAATTTGATTTTGCCATAAAGAAATTTGAGCTTACCGATTAAAAATCAGCGACCTTCTTCAAAAGTTGGATTTTTTCGTTAAAAAAAAGGCGTCGGCGATGCCCCCTTACCTCCAGTGCGCTATGCAACATCGCGACGTTAACTGGAGGAGTTTCCGACGACAACAATATATAAAGGGCAGCAACAACATAGAATAAATGCGTTAGGTTACGTTGCATCGCGCACTGGGGGAGAGGAGGCGCCGCCGACGACAATATTGACTATTCTGTTCCTATTTTAATAGATTTCTGCCGTTATCGCCACTTTCCAACACGCTCATCTGATGGATAGCGATTTGGTTGAGTTTGATTAATCGCTCCGGTTGTGGCAATCCCTGCTCTATGAATACGGCATTGAGGTTCTCCATATTTGACAGACATATAAGTTCGTTTATGGACGCAAACTCTCGGATGTTACCTTTGAGGTCGGGGTTAGTATCGCGCCACTGCTTGGCTGTCATTCCAAACATAGCCATATTTAGCACATCTGCCTCGTTTGCATAGATTATGCTTGCCTGAGCCTTGGTGATTTCAGCAGGAAGAAGGTTATATTTGATAGCGTCTGTATGGATGCGATAGTTGATTTTCGACAACTCACGCTTTGCTGACCATCCAATCTGCCGCAGTTCCTCTGCTTTTAACCGCTGAAACTCCTCTATCAGATATAGTTTGAACGGTACGCTAATCGCAGATCCAAATTCAAATGCGATGTCCTTGTGGGCATAAGTCCCGCCGTAGCGACCTTTCTTGACTACCAATCCTATTGCTCCAGTTTTCTCAATCCATTCAGAAACACTCAATACAAAAGATGGCAAACCTGCACTCATTCTAAAGTGGTCAAATCCGACCACTTTGAAATTGGGATCGTGGATAATTTCCCATGTGCCAAGAAATTCAATGGTGTATCTGTTTCTGATTCAATTCTTGATAACGTCCGCAGCCCTGCTGTCACCATCTTTAGCATTAGCCATGTCAGTAAGAGAAATATAGTCCTGCTCCTCGATGTTAAGAACAGTAATAGGTGTATTTTGAACAGTTATTTTTGCCATTTGGAGATTAGTGTTTGATTCCAAATTCAAATATACATCAAAATTCTGACATGTAAGCGTGTTATCAAACTTCTTAGGGTGACTTCATTTAATGGTGGTAGGTATTGTTTCTTGAAAAGCCCAGAATGTACCGGTGCAGACGACTATGAGCCGCAAAGGAAATCACAATCCATTTCTTTGGAGAGAGTGAAAAGGCATTTAGCCCGGCTTGCATTCTAAACCCCTCGAATTCGATGGGTTTAAAATTAGGATTGTAGAGTTGCTCCCATATACCTAAATACTCGATTGTATTGCGATAGCGCATCCAATTGGCAATAACAGCATTTGGCTCATCGCTCTTGTGACGGGCCCTAAAGGTGTACTTTGCTGGCCGGAGGGTTAATCTCTTTCGCAAGCCGGTGGCTTACGACCCTATGCGGTAATAGATAGAAATAAAAGAAGATAGAGCGAAATTCGCAGCGGCGTAAAACACTGATATACATCTAAATCGTTTATATTGAGTTGTCTCCGTTTTCAATATGTGAAAACGTGTCTCGCAAGGCGAAAATTTGGCTAACATGGGGCGATATTTGCTAATGTTCGCTTTTTTATATACTTTTGCATCCGGACTTCCGTTTCATATTATGATAATGAGGATGGATTATCATATGTGAAACGCATTATCAACCTGCGGAACCCGGTCAATCTGCATGGCATATATGAGCCATGTCCGTGTTCTGCCTTACATCATGTATCTATACTATGTGTGGAATTGTAGGATATATAGGCAACCGTAAAGCCTATGACATTCTTATTAAGGGACTTCATCGACTTGAATATCGCGGTTATGACAGTGCCGGTGTGGCGCTTGTGGCCCGCGACGGCAAAATAAATATTTTCAAGACCAAGGGCAAAGTTGAGAATCTTGAGGCTTTCTGTGCAGACAAAAATCTTGATGCTTGCACCGGTATAGCACATACACGTTGGGCCACTCACGGAGAACCTTCTGATACCAACGCACACCCTCACTATAGCGAGGATGGAAATATCGCAATAGTCCATAACGGCACTATCGAGAATTATAAGGTGCTGAAGGATGCGCTTATACAGCATGGATGCAAGTTTCATTCCGAAACTGACACCGAGGTGCTCGTGCAGCTCATAGAGTATATTCGCTTATCCAACAAGTGTTCACTTTTCTCTGCGGTGCGCCAGGCACTGAAGCAAGTGGTGGGTGCATATGCCATAGCCGTCGTGGCTAAAGACAAGCCCGACACTATCATAGCAGCCCGCCAGAGCAGCCCGCTTGTGATCGGTATCGGAGACAATGAATACTTCCTCGCTTCTGATGCAACTCCTTTTGTGGAGTACACCAAAGAGTGTGTCTATCTCAAGGATGGGGAGATTGCAGAAATCAAGCAAGGGGAGAGCCTCCGCATCACCGACCTCGACAATGAGGAGTCGGAGATTGACGTGACCACGTTGCAGATGTCGATAAGCCAGCTCGAGAAGGGTGGTTATCCCCACTTCATGCTCAAGGAGATTTTCGAGCAGCCCGACACGCTGCGCGACTGCATACGAGGTCGTGTGGTGGACCGCGGTCACCGCATCATAATCAACGGCGTGAATGACAATCGCGAGGTTTTCAAGAATGCCAAACGAATCGTTATAGTGGCCTGCGGCACATCCTGGCACGCTGCATTGCTCGGACGCTACCTGATTCAGGATATGTGCCGCATACCGGTGGTGGTCGAATATGCAAGTGAGTTCAGATATTCAAATCCGGTAATCAACAAGGATGATGTCGTGATAGCGATATCGCAGAGCGGCGAGACTGCCGACACATTGGCGGCAATCCAGATAGCCAAGGAGGCAGGCGCTTTCGTGTTCGGCATAAGCAATGTAGTGGGCAGTTCCATACCGCGCGAGACATATGCCGGATGTTATATCCACGTTGGCCCTGAAATCGGTGTTGCCTCCACAAAGGCATTCACCGGCCAGGTAATGGTGCTCACCCTCCTTGCACTCGCCGTGGCGCAGCTGCGAGGCACCATGACCGACGAGCAGATTGCTCAAGTGGGCAACTGCGTGCTGAAGATTCCGACTTATGTGAAGCGTGTGCTCGAGACCTTGAACGACAAGATAGAACGCCTGTCGCTCACTTACACTTATGCACGCAACTTCCTTTATCTCGGTCGAGGCTACAGCTATCCTGTGGCTCTTGAAGGCGCTCTCAAGCTTAAGGAGATATCATATATCCACGCTGAGGGTTATCCGGCGGCGGAGATGAAGCATGGACCCATTGCGCTTATAGACCAAGAGATGCCGACGGTCATAATTGCGCCCAAGGGACACGTCTACGAGAAGATTGTGAGCAATGTGCAGCAAGTCAAAGCCCGTGGCGGCAATATACTCGCCATTGTGACCGAAGGAGACACCGAGATAAGCAAGATAGCCGACCATGTGCTCGAAGTGCCGGACATGCCTGAGTGCCTCACGCCAATCATCACGTCGGTGCCGCTGCAGCTCCTCTCATACTATATCGCCATCAACAAGGGCAAGGATGTAGATATGCCGCGAAATCTCGCAAAATCGGTGACCGTGGAGTAAATCTGCGCAAACTCTCTATGACTCAACAGCTCATGGGTCGCGTTGTAGGCACCGGAGTGCCGAATCGCCGAGCCGCGATTCAAAAAAAATGAAAGTTTTTAACAAATTTTTTGCCGAAAGGTTTGCATGGTTCGGAAATTTGTTATAACTTTGCACTCGAAATTCGCTGCGACACTCAAACGCATGAGTTTTTCAACGCCTCTTTAGCTCAGTTGGCCAGAGCACGTGATTTGTAATCTCGGGGTCGT
>CAJTYC010000113.1 GCA_910584185.1 uncultured Muribaculaceae bacterium | reverse complement strand
AAAAGTGTGCAACCATTGCATAGAAGTGTGCAACCATTGCACACTTTTTTGGATGTAAGGTGATTAACGCTGAATTTTGCAGCGAAATCATTATCGCACATCACATGGGCAACAGAGTAAGACTTACAAACGACACGCTCAACAGCTATGGCTACCGCGTCCTTACCGAGGGCGTGGACATGGAGCAGTATGAGCGCAACCCGATACTGCTGTATATGCACAACCGCGGCCAGGTCATCGGTGTGATCAAGGACCTCAAGAGAGAGAACGGCGAGATAACCGGTGAACTCGCATTTGACGAGGCAACCGAACTGTCGCGTCAGTGCAAGAAGCAATGGGAATTCGGGTCCCTTAGAATGGTGAGCATAGGTTTCAATGTCATTGAAACCAGTGACGCTCCCGAACATATAGTCGCCGGACAACGCTTCCCCACGGTGACCAAATCGCAGCTGCATGAAGTGTCGCTCGTGGACATAGGCGCCAACAACGACGCCATCAGACTGTATAAAGACGGACAGTTAATAACGCTCGGCGACGGCGGCGATTGCCCCCTTCCCCGGCTGAATCATAAACCAAACAACAATCCCCAAATGGACATCAAGACACTTGCCCTGCAACTGGGCTTGCCGGAAACGGCAGACGAGGCGGCAGTCAATGCCAAGCTCGCCGAACTGAAGGGTTCCAAGGAGGAATCCGACAAGATGCGTGCAGAGAACGAACAGCTCAAGCTCGCGCAGATCACAGCAGCCGTCGATGCGGCCGTCGCCGCCAAGAAGATCCCGGCTGACAAGAAGCAGCACTTTATCGACATGGGCAAGAAGCTCGGCATTGAGGACCTGAACGCCACACTCGACGCCATCTCGCCGGCCGTCAAGCTCAGTTCCGCTCTGGAGACCGAACCCGCAGGGGATGACCTCCCCAAGAAGAGCCCGTGGGAACTCCGCATGGAGGAAATCCGCGCCAAACTCAAAAAATAACAAATCAAAAAACATACCGACATGGCAATCAGAGTAGACAACACCAGTTACAACGGTGAGGTACTTGAGAGAATCCTTACCGTGGCCGCCACAGGCAACGAGCTTGTGGAGAAAGGCCTTATCCACGTTATCCCCGGCGTGGAGAAAAAGACGAGCATCCCCCGTCTGAAGACCGGCAAGATGCTCCAGAAGCGCAAGGAGGACCCGCAGGTCACCGACAGCAAGGGCGACTTCAGCTATTCGGAGCAGACGCTGGAGCCCCATGACTTCATGGCTTTCACCGTCTTCAATCCCCGTGCCTTCGAGCAGATCTGGCGCAAGTGGCAGCCCAAGGGCAACCTCGTTTTCGCCCAGCTCCCCCCGGAGGCACAGAACGCACTTCTGGACGCACTGAGCAAGCAGGTGCAGTTCGAGCTCGGAGATCATTATGTCAACGGCGAATATGTCGACGGCACTGACGACACCAAGCTCATGGACGGCATCCTAACCCAGGCCGCCAAGGCCAAGGACTATGTCCTGGTGGATGTATCCAAGGCCGACACCATGACCAAGAAGCTGAAGGCCGTCCGCGCCGCCATCCCCAAGGCAATGCGCTCGAACCCCGACCTGCGTATCATCATGAGCGTCGACGACTTCGACAAGTACGATGACGAGCTGACAGAGCGCGAGTCCAAGAACGCCAGCGAGACCGAGGTCAACCGCAAGCGCTACAAGGGCATCACCATCGAGACCGTGGCAGCCTGGCCCGACGGCGTTATCGTCGCTACACTGTGCTCGCCGGACGCTGACGGCAACTTTTTCGCCGCCGTCAATCTCCAGAACGACGAGAGCGTGATTCAGATCGATAAGGTTTCCAACGCCAGCGAGCTCTACTTCTTCAAGCTGCTCATGAAGGCCGACACCAACATCGCTTTCGGCGAGGAATTCATCGTCGCAGACTTCCGCACCACGCCCAAGTTCAAGGCATCTACAGGTTCATCAACAGGTGGCACCACGCAGGGCGGAGGCGCCTCTGAAACCGGCAAATAATCATGACAAAACTCCAGTATCTCGTACTCCATTGCACCGCGACACCCGAGGGGCGTGAGGTGACAGCCGCTGATATTCGGCGGATGCACCTCTCTCCGGTGTCAATGGGCGGCCGCGGGTGGAAACAAGTCGGATATACCGATATAATCCACCTCGACGGCACTGTGGAGCGTCTTGTCGATAACAACGAGGATGCCAACGTGGACCCGTGGGAAATCACCAACGGTGCCAAGGGCTATAACTCCGTGAGCCGTCATGTCGTCTATGCCGGCGGCCTCGACAGGTTCAAGAAACCCAAGGATACACGCACCCCGGCGCAGCTCAAGGCTATGGAAGCCTATGTCAAGGATTTCCATAAGCGGTTCCCCAGTGTTCGCATCATCGGTCACCGCGACCTGTCACCTGACCGTAACGGCAATGGCATCATCGAATCCTTCGAGTGGATGAAAGCGTGTCCGAGTTTCGATGTCCAAAAGTGGCTCAAGTCAATAGGCATAAACCAGTAACAACCAATCAAACCAAACCCAGCGATGTCCTTCAGCGAAATCCTCAACATACTTCTTGGCGGTGGCGTCGTGGCGCTCATAGTGGCTGTCGCCACCATGAGGGCGACTGTGCGCAAAGCCAATGCCGATGCCGAAAAGGCAAAGGCCGAAGCCGAGACCGTGCACATCACCAACACCGAGAATGCGACCCGGATTCTGGTGGAGAACATCGTGAAACCGCTAAAAGACGAACTTCATGCTACCAGAGAAGATCTTCAGGCCACTAAAAGGGAGATGGCCTCTACCAAGAGAGAAATGGCCCGGCTGCGCAAAGCTGTCGAAGCTGCTTCCGGTTGTCCTCATTCTGACGGCTGTCCTGTGCTTGCCCGGCTGCGCGACCACCAAAAAGACGCAGACCGAACAAGTCCAGAGCCAACAGATAGTGACGGTCCACGACACAATTCAGACATTTACGCGGATTGTCCAGACGGAAGCGGTGCCGGAGAGCCGTGTGGAGATGAGGATATCCGTGGACAGCCTCCTTAAACTCCCGCAAGGCGCGACCTATCACCGCAAGAGCGGACAGGCCCATGCCGAAGTATCAATACGAGGTGACACTATATACGTGACCGGCACATGCGACAGCCTCGCCCGGCAGGTGGAATATTACGAGACGCTTTACCATAACGCACGTGACGCACTGGAAAGTTACCACGCCACTGTTCAGGAAGAGACAAAGACCCGGGAATCTCCCTTGGAGATATTTGTCAAAGGACTTGCCCTGGGCTTTGTTGCCGGGATATCCCTAACTTATTTCATCAAAATCTCAAAACGACGCAAAAATGAATAAAGACTTCATGTACGGCATCGGTGCCGTCAAATATAAAGGCAAACCTGTCGGCTACATAGCCAAGAACTCATTCGACATGGGCGGTACAAAGCCTGAATCTACCGAAATCGAGGCCGAGCAGGTTCCCGGTGCTCCAGTTCTGGTCATAGCACAATCCAACGGCAAGATTGCGCCCAAGTTCGACATGATCCAGTTGAATTTCGAGAGCCTGGAGCAGTTTCTGGGTGGCAAACTCCATAAGTCGGGTGAAAAGGTTGTCGGCTGGACGGCTCCCCGAGCCGCGATGGTCATGGAGGGACCATGGGAACTGGAACTTGTGTCCGGGCAGTCCATCCTAATTCCCAACGCCACCCTGCTTTCCGACCTCGCCGGCAAACTCACGCTGACCGAGACCGCCAAGATTGAGGTCGAGCTGAAGGTCGCCATGCCGTCAGCCGCCAAGGTTCCCCCTTACGGCGTATTCGCCAGCGATTCACTGCCCACTGAGTGGAAGGAGGAAACCGGATGGCTGCTCCCCGAGGAAACCGAAACCGCATGATAAAGTATGGACATCACGCTTGAGCGGGCCATACAGCGCGAAGCTGCCGACGCGCTGCTGAATATAGGCATTTCGATTCCGCTTAAGGAATTCAAGCTGCCTTTCAGAAAACGCCCCGTGAAACTGCGTGTGACACTCAAAAGACCATATATGTCCGGGCAGATCCAGTTTGCCCGGACATATCTTTCAATGGAGGTCACAGCAGAGCAGATGGCGGCATTTACCAAAGAGGAACAGATGCGGTTCATGGCGAAGCACGGAGCAGCGCTCTGCCGGATGATAGCCTACACTATTTGCGTGGGACCGGTGCGCCGTCTGTTAGTCCGGCCGGTGTCATGGTTTATCCGGAACTGTGTGGAGCAGCATATCATTCTGGCTGCGGCGCAGAAATTCGTAAGCCTGATGGGCACCGACCCTTTTATACCTATTATCAGATTAGCCGAACGGACGAATCCAATGAAGCTGAGACTGAGCCGGGCAACGAAGGGGAGTTAAAGAGTGGTTACGAACCCTCACATA
>CAJTYC010000112.1 GCA_910584185.1 uncultured Muribaculaceae bacterium | reverse complement strand
ACAAATTTTATGAAACGCGGCCTTAGTTATTTTTTAATCGTTACTAAACAAAAGTGGCCGCCCATCGCGAATGAAGGGCGGCCACTGACTTCTTTCTTACTTTTCTCGCATGTAGATCGCGATGGGAGTGCCATGGAAGTCCCAATGCTCCCTGATCTTGTTCTCCATGAAGCGCCGATATGGCTCCTTGACCCACTGCGGCAGATTGCAGAAGAATACGAATGTTGGTATAACTGCATCCTTGAGCATCGTCACATATTTTATCTTCACAAACTTCCCCTTGTTGCTCGGCGGAGGTGTAACCTGTATCTGCTCCAACATGTAGGTGTTGAGCTGCGAGGTGGGGATTGTACGCCTGCGATTGTTATAAACCTCTATAGCCGTCTCAAGCACCTTGAAGATACGCTGCTTGGTGAGCGCCGATGTGAAGATAATCGGGAAATCGGTAAAGGGCGCGAATTTAGTCCGTATTGCATCCTCATATCGCTTCTGTGCCGTCACCGACTTGTCTTCCACAAGGTCCCATTTGTTCACACACACAACCAACCCCTTGCGGTTGCGCTGTATAAGACCGAAGATATTGGCATCCTGGCCCTCTATGCCGCGTGTCGCATCAATCATCAGTATGCACACGTCGGAAGCCTCTATGGCGCGGATAGAACGAATCACCGAATAGTACTCGATATCCTCGTTCACTTTCTGTTTCTTGCGTATACCTGCCGTATCCACAAGATAGAAGTCGAAGCCAAACTTATTGTAGCGGTGATATATCGAGTCGCGTGTGGTCCCGGCGATGTCGGTCACGATATGACGCTCTTCGCCGATAAAGGCATTGATGAGCGACGATTTGCCGGCGTTTGGACGACCAACTATGGCAAACTTGGCTACATTATCTTCGGGCGCGTCATCCTCAGGCTTGTCGGGCATATCTTTGACTATCTCGTCGAGCAGTTCGCCGGTGCCCGATCCGTTGGCCGACGACACCTCTATCGGGTCTCCGAGGCCGAACGAATAGAACTCCGCCGCGTTGAAGCGTGCCTGGCCCACATCCTCTTTGTTGGCCACGACGATAACCGGCTTCTTCGACCGGCGCAATATCTGCGCCACCTGGTCATCAAGGTCCGTAACTCCGGTGGTGCAATCCACCACAAACAGTATCACGTCGGCCTCCTCGATGGCTATCTCGACCTGCTTGTTGATTTCCTCCTCAAACACGTCATCTGAATTAACCACCCAGCCACCGGTGTCGACTATCGAAAACTCCTGACCATTCCAGTCTACTTTGCCATACTGGCGGTCGCGTGTCGTGCCTGCCGTATTGTCTACAATCGCACGCCGTGTCTGCGTCAAGCGGTTAAACAATGTCGACTTCCCGACATTGGGCCGCCCCACTATTGCGATAAGCTTACTCATCTCATTTCTTTTATCATTCCTTATATCCAAACTCCCGGAGCTTGTTGTCGCGGTTGCGCCAATCTTTCTCCACTTTCACAAACATCTCCAGGTAGACCTTCTTCCCGAAGAATTTCTCAATGTCCGCGCGGGCAGCGATGCCGACTTTCTTAATCTTCTCGCCTCCCTTGCCGATTATGATGCCTTTCTGCGAGTCGCGCTCCACATAAATCACTGCCATGATATGTATCGCTCCCTCTTTCTCATCAAATTTCTCCACTATCACCTCCGTGCTGTACGGTATCTCCTTATCATACATCAGCAATAGCTTCTCTCTGATTATCTCCGTCACGAAGAAACGTGCGGGCTTGTCGGTCAGCGCATCCTTGCCGAAAAAGGGTGCCGACACCGGAAGCAACTCCACTATACGCTTCTTCAGGTTGTCCACATTGAAGTGCTCCAATGCGCTCGTCGGGAATATCTCTGCCTTGGGCAGGCGTTCGTGCCATTTGTCCACAATCTCGTTGAGTGCATTGTCACCTTTCAGCAGGTCTATCTTGTTGATGACAAGAAGCACCGGCACCTGCTCTTTGGCCACGCGGTCCAGAAAGTCTTTGTTCTTCTCCGGGTCTTCCACCACGTCGGTCACATACACAAGCACATCGGCGTCGGTCAGCGCTTCCTCCGAAAACTCCAGCATTGACTCCTGGAGCTTATATTTCGGCTTAAGCACACCGGGAGTGTCCGAAAAGACAATCTGGTATTCGGGAGTGTTGACGATTCCCATGATGCGGTGACGCGTGGTCTGCGCCTTCTGCGTGATTATCGAGATGCGCTCACCCACAAGGTCGTTCATCAGCGTGGACTTGCCTACGTTAGGATTGCCCACAATATTCACAAACCCTGCACGGTGACCCTCAGCCACCTTATTCTCGACACCTGAGGCCAACACTTCCGCGGCACGCTGACGCGCAGCCTCGCTTATTTCATTCTCTTTCATAATTTCTGTCTTTAGTTTGAACAAGCCGGATGCCGCCGCCCATTTGTAAAATTTATGAGGTGGGCTCTTGGGCGACCCCCGCAATGTAAAAAACCCTCCGGAGCCACCATTGTTCACGCTGACCCTTAAAAGTGAAGAAAAGGGCATCCGATTCAATCCGATGCCCTTTGGTATTCTCAGGTAGTCCGGCAGACTATGCTGCCGCTCTTCTTTAGTCGGGTCTTTCCCGGGCCGGAGCCTCCGGTCAATCTATGGCCCAGATGAGATACATCGCTCCCCATGTGAAACCGGCTCCAAATGCCGTCATCACAATCTTGTCGCCCTTCTTGAGCTGGTGCTTGTACTCATCAAGACACAACGGTATCGAGGCTGCCGATGTGTTGCCGTAATGCTGTATGTTGACCAAGGTCTTCTCTGCCGGTATCTGGATACGCCCGCCCACGGCCTCGATGATACGGAGGTTTGCCTGATGAGGCACAAACCAATCCACATCATTCACGCCTAAGTTGTTGCGCTCCATCACACTCTGCGACGAGGTTAGCATGTCGCGGACTGCATTCTTGTATACCGTGCGCCCTTCCTGGTAGATGTAGTGCTCGCGTGCATCCACCGTCTCATGCGTAGCCGGCTTTGCAGAGCCTCCGGCCTTCATCAGCAAGTGAGGAAGGCCGCTGCCATCCAAGTGAAACTCTCCGTCGATCACGCCAACCGGCTCGTCTGTAGGCTCCACAAGAACTGCTGCTGCTGCGTCTCCAAATAGCGGACACGTGGCCCTGTCCTGATAGTCTGTCATGCTCGACATCTTCTCGGCGCAGACCACAATGACCTTCTTGTAGAGACCTGACTGTATATAAGCCCGTGCATCCTGCATAGACACGATGAATCCCGCGCACGCTGCCTGCAAATCATAGCCGTAGGCTTTATCAAGTCCCACGCCATGTGCGATGATAGAGGCTGTCGACGGGAAACGGTAGTCCGGATTGGATGTGGCGCAAATCACGAGATCCACGCTATCCTTATCCGTGCCGGTTTCCTCAAGAAGCTTGTTAACCGCCTGGATTCCCATGTAGCTCGAGCCTAATGTCTCGTCTTTAAGGATGCGGCGCTGCTTGATGCCGACGCGTGTGGTAATCCACTCGTCGTTCGTGTCGACCATCTTCGACAACATCTCGTTGTCCAAGATGTCATCCGGTACATATGACGCTATTCCGCTTATCTTAGCGTTTGGCATTGCTGTTATATTTACTTTTCAATCAACTGTTTGCCGCGATAGTAGCCGCATTCTCCACATACTGTGTGATATACGTGCCATGCACCGCAGTTGGGGCAAAGAGCGATTGTCGGGATAAGCGCTTTGTCGTGTGTGCGACGCTTCGCTGTTCTGGTGTGCGATTGTCTGCGTTTAGGATGTGCCATTTTTCTTCTATTTTTTTATATGTTGTTTTTATTTTTTATTCAATTCTCTTAACTTGCTCGCCATCTCCTCGTTGCATTCTCCCTCTGCGTGTACACATCGCATCGGTATGCTCAGCAGGAGCGTGTCCCGTATCACCGGAGCAACGTCGAGTGTCGTCTCCGACTCCGGTATTACCAGCAGTTCATCCCCCTCGCTCGTCTCAGTGCTGTCGAGGTCCTCGCCATGACGCACTATGAGCGTGTAGTCATCACCTATCTCAAGCGGCACCGCCTCCAAACAACGGTCACATGCCGCCCGGAGCTCCCCGTCAAACGAGAACTCCAACCGGTAACTCTCATTCCGCTTCGTCAAGTCCAAGTGCACGTCTACATCCGCTCCAAGCACCGATCCCGAATCATCCATACCGAAAAATCCGTCTCCAATCTTGTAGTCGAACTCGTTCAAACCCTCCTTAAGACTCAGCAGGTTGATTAAATATCTATCCTTCCGATCCATTTCTCTTTTATTTCAGCGTAACAATGCCCACCTCTTATATATTGGCGAAGCAAAGCTCACCGTTATTCTTTGTACCTCCGAGGGGAATCGAACCCCTATCTAAAGTTTAGGAAACTCCTATTCT
>CAJTYC010000111.1 GCA_910584185.1 uncultured Muribaculaceae bacterium | reverse complement strand
ACGACACAGAGAAATAATCAAAGTAAACAAAGAAGTCTCGGCCACGAGCCGAGACTTCTTTGTTTGGATTTATGCTATCTATTAGCGACGGTTCATCACTTTCTTGCCGTTGGTTATCACAATCGTGTTGCCTTGAACAGCATTCATGCCGTTGATGCGCAGACCATTAAGGTCGAATTGCTGCACATTTTCGCTGGCATTGTCTTCATCGGTCACGGCATTTATGCCCGAAGTTTTGGAGAGCTTCACATTGTCGACATAAAGAGCATCCATATAACCAGGGGTCATGCCCATCAGCACAAACGAGATATAGTTGGCATTCTTATACTTGTCGAGGTTCACCTTATGCTCAGTCCAGCCCGTCTCCTTATCACCACCGACCTCAAACGAAGCAATTACTTCGGGTGAAGCATCGTCGGCAGAAACAGCCACTGCAATGGTGCCCTTGTTGACATATGTATCAGGCTCCTTGTAATGATAAGCCCAGAAAGAGAGCACATTGCCACCCTCCTTATCTATCCTTGTCTTCGGCGAAACGAGCAGAGCACCTGCAAAAATTTCAGATTGATAACCATTGTAGAAATACGCGCAACCGCCGTCATTATCCTGCGGGCCGGCGCACTGGTTATACTCAGCCTGCGAAGGCTCCGTAACGCCGGCTGCAGTGGCACCCGGAGCCATAGGAATCACCTGCCACACTTGAGTGGAGAGGGATGAATTGGCAAACGACTCAGCAAACGGGAGTTCATACGGCTTGCCGAGCACGATGCTCGAGGCAATGGCTTTACCTTCGCCCTCAGAATTGACGGCAGACACAGCATAATAATAGAGCTTCTGGGCATCAAGATTGTTGACATCCACAAGATAAGACTCGCCCTCAACATTGGAGGCAACGGGAGTCAGCTCACTGTTGGTATGATTATAAGAGTAGACATTATACTTGGTCTCGCCGGCAAGCACAAGGCCACCATTGACACCGGTTGAGGGTTTGCTCCATGAAATTCTCAGATTTGCATTGTCGGAATCACCCTTGAAAGTCAAGTTCTCCACCGCTGTAGGCAAGTCGCGCCCCACGAAGATAGTGTCGTTGAACACCTCACCCACACCGTTAGAGTTTTCGCAAGTGATGCGATAATAATTGAAACCATGCAGAGCGTTGGCATCTGTCCACTTCACATTCTCACCCGGCTTGGCAGTAACAGTATAAGACGGGATGGTAGCGCCTTTGCCCTGATAAATCTTTATGGTCAAGTCCTCATTCTTGTCGAGATCTTCATTATAATAGTTCACCTCAGGAGTCTTGAACTCAAGATTAGCCTTCAGCGCACCCCCATTGTCGGCAACACCCTTGTAATTGGTAATGCGATAAGGAGCAAAAGCCGATGCACGGCGCACGAGCGAGAAGTTCTTAAGCTTCGCAGTGAAATAGTCGTATTTAGTGGCACCGGTCACACCGAAGCCGAAATGACGGTTCACCGCATCCTTATTAACGAGCATGGTTTCCATGTCAGAATCGACATATTCGAACTTGTCGATACCCGAGATTTTATTCATACCCTCAGAAGAAGCATCGTCGCCATAAGCGAGCTGCCACTCGATGTCTGGATAAGCCGCTCCACCTGCGAAATGACCATTATAACCTACGGTATACACAGTGTTCGGTTCGAGCTTGAACTTCGGAGAGAAGAGCCAAATCTCAGTGTCGGCATCATCGAGCAGATAGTGATAGAGGTCATAATAGCCTACACCATTGCTATCCTCCTTCCAGGTCCAACCATACCAACCGTCAGGATCATTCTCTATATTATCTTCAGAAGACCATAACGTGCGTGAATACTTCTTATCGGAGAAATCCGCATTAAAGGGGGCTTCGAAAATACCGATGAACTGTTCAGCGGAGACAGACTCACCATTGCCGGCCTCATTGAAGGCTGTGACAGTGTAATTGTGGAGACCGACAGAAGGCACATTCTCGTCAACCCAGGAAAGTTCCTGACCGGGAGTCACGGGCTCAAATTTATGCACAGGCTCGGACTCGTTGTCACGCATCACCTCCACATAAGAAATGTCAGAGAGAGACTCACCTGAGAGGGTGACCTGAGGGGCCTTGAAAGCCACAGTGGCCTTAAGGAGATAACCGGCGTCGGGGGTGACGGTGAGAACTGACACGGCAGCAGGTGCAGCAGTCATACCTATCTTGTCAATGCCTACATTGCGGACCATCATAAGGCTACTGTTCTCATCATGGCGAGAGCAATAACGCACAGCCACATTGTAGTCGCCATCGGCATCTACAGTGAAGTCAGTCGAATAGTCATCAAACTCCTTGGCAATCTCGGTAAATTCGACCTCCTTCTTCACAGACTTGAACGAAGTCAGGTCATCGGGATCAGTGCCGACAAGAATCTCGAAATCCTCAGGATAACTGGGCGTGAAAGTCTTCATGTTCATATGGAAACGATACTTCACACCATTCTGCATGGCGACCTTCGGAAGAATGAGCCAATCGTCGGCATCAAAAGGATCCTGGTCATTCTTTATGTAGTCAATGCGCACCTCGCCACTGTAGCCATAACGCCACGTAGAGCCTGCGCCGTCATTGTCGACAGTCTTGAAGAAGTCATTGAAAGTGGCCTCATCCTCAAACGACTGACTGTAAGGCACCGGAAAAGCGTCACCACAGAGCACACGATTGGTTTCGGCCACAGCCGACACATGACCGTTGTTGATAGCGGGAATCTTATAATAGTAAGCCTGCAGGGCCTCCGGGGTCGGTTCGCTGAACGATGTAGCCTTCAGTCCGGTAGCCACCTTAACCTCGCCCGGCATACGCACCACGTCGTAAGTGAGGTTGTCGAAATCGATGTAACCCTTGTTTACGCCACCCTCCGGCACTTGCCAAGTCACCTCATTGACATTGTCATTGAACTTCATGGTCGGTTTGCCCGGAGCAAGCGGAGTATCAAAACCTGCATACTGATATATATAACGCATAGGCGAGAAACCGACAGCATTGTCGACAGTTATATCCACATAATGATTACCCTCGGCAAGAGTCACCGGTATAGACTGCGACGAACCCGAGGCCACATTGACACCTTTTATATTTTCGCCATCGAGCCACACGTTGAGATTGACATCACCTGAGAGGGCATTCCCGTCGAAAGTCTTGGAAGGTATAGTGAAAGTGATGTTGCCATCAAGCGCACCATTGGCAGAATACTTCAACTGGGGTCGGCCCACAGCCGCCGGCGCACCCGGAAGTGCAGTCGAATCGGTGATGTAGAGAGCTACGAACTGCTCAGAATTCTTGAACTTCATGACGCGCTTTGTCTCGGCAGTCCGGGGGTTGACACTGTAAAGCACCGAACCCTCATTGCTCAGGGCTGCCCAGAGGAAAGAGCCTGAACGGTTGTCATACACCATACACTGGTCGTAGGCAGCCGGAGTCACACCGGTATTGCCGACGAGCGAAGTGCGTCCGTTCTCCTTGTTGATGGTGTAGAGGTCGCCCTCAATGTCGATGTAATACATCGAGCCGTCGGGAGTGGCGGCCAGAGTCAGCACCACAGTCTTGCCGCGATAAGCTGCCACCATCTCATACTGAGATTCAACAGGGTTCACCTTTACCCAGTCGAGACCCGAAAGATCTTCCTTATAGCGGAAAGCATAGAACGTGTCGTTAGTGGGGTCATAGGCCATGGAGCAAGGCATCAACGAATATGTACCTTCATTGGTATCATGGAACACATTGCTTGTCTCCGTCCAGTTCTTCGTATCGATTTGGATATGGCGTGAACCATTTATCGCACCCATTACAGAGAGCGGCACAATGCCATACATATTGTCTCGACCCCAGGCGGCAGACTTGAAGCCATAGATCATATCGGTGATATAGGAGACGGGAGCCGGGTTGCTACCGATCTCGAACGAATACACGCCATAAGGCACCTGAGTGATAGATACACCATCCCACTCGTTCGAGCTGATCATCGCGCCATATATGGTGCGCCCGTCGAACAGCGACATATCGGCCTGCGCCACGCGCGCCTTTGCCTTGGCCGGACGCGACAGGCCATTGACCTGAAGCTCAGACTCTGACACCGAAGCACCGGCTACGCCGGCCGAACTGAAATTCACCTCCGGCAACGCACGCCACTGCCCGGGTGTCTGCTCCGCAAAGTTGCCCGCCTGCACACACAACGTGGCAAGCGCGGCTGCGGAGATGGTTAAAAATTTGATGTTCATATTGTTACTTGTTGATTTTAACTTTCTTGTAATATCTCACATTTTTCGGGTCCACCTCAAAACCGTTGAAATCGTAATAACGGTATTCGGTTTTATCATCCCCAACCTCATCTACCGACGACTCACCCTCGAGCACAAACAGCACCTCCGAGTCAGCATCAGTGAGGAAATTATAGGTGTAGTTGCTGTAAGTGGCGAGCCTGACCTCATACGACTTGCCCGGCACACCATTTTCAAATTCACCCGACAGATTCACCTCCACGGGAGAATCGGCATCGAGAGACACATATTCAGTCGCCCACCGTGGCGCACCCCGGAAATAAACGATGGTAACACACGTG
>CAJTYC010000110.1 GCA_910584185.1 uncultured Muribaculaceae bacterium | reverse complement strand
CGCAGTAACGGAGCTGGCCGCAACAAAAAACATCATTTTTGCAACAACTTAAACAAAAACCAATTATGCAAAAGACTTACAATGCCCCTCTCAAAATGTGGGCGCTCGACTGCGACAACAACCACATCCTGCATAAGATAGGCAGTGATGATTACACCATCCGGCGCCGCATGATGGTAAAGCCGGAAGACGTGGACCTCTATGAGGAGGTGGCCCTGGAGGACATACCGCCTTACACCGAGGCCGAGTATAAGGCCAAAGTCTCAGAGCTTATCCACGAGCGCTACTCGATTGACGATGAAATCGCCCTGGCGGCAAACGCCAGCTCGCCGATGCTCCTGGACGACGAGGAGCGGGCCGCGGAAGTTGCCGCCGAGTATGCCGCCTATCAGGCTTACCGCCAGGAGTGCAAGACACGTGCAAAGGAGCTGCTGATGGCCCGCAAGGGTGGAAAGGAGGGGGAAGTGTCATGATGTATTTCTCGATAGAGGAGCTTTCCCGCAGTAGTGTGGCGGCCACGCGGGGGATAGACAACACCCCGGGGCCGGAGGCCGTGCGGGCGCTGACCTCCCTTTTAGCCAATGTCCTGGACCCGCTGCGGCAGCAATGGGGCGCCCCGATAACAGTTACCTCCGGTTACCGTAGTCCCAGGCTCAACAGCGCAGTCAAGGGAGCCGCTTCATCTCAGCATATCAAGGGAGAGGCCGCGGACATAAAGGCCGGGAGTAGAGCTGCTAACAAGCGTCTGTTTGCCCTCCTGAGAAGTTCGGGTCTGCCCGTGGACCAGGTAATCTATGAATACGGTTCGCTTGAAGAGGGGCCGGATTGGATTCATGTGAGCTTTACCACGACCCGCAAAAACCGGGGCCAATGGCTTGTCAAGCGCTACAACACTCCCGGCTATCAGAATTTTCCGTGGAACAGATTTAAGGTAGACGCATGATACGGAACGGAACATATATACTGCGGCTGGGGCGCAATCTGCTGTGTCTGCTGTCTACCGCACTGATGTGCATACTCCTGGCATGGCTCTTTTCCGGGTGCCGGACCAGGACCATGTATCTGCCGTCGGAGACGGTCATAGAGACCCGCTACATCGAGCGCATAGACACAGTGCAGGTCGAGGTGCCGGTCCCGGCTCAGTCCGCAAGCAATGTCACCCCCGGAGGGCCAAGTCACCTGGAGACGGATGTCGCGCAGTCTGACGCCTGGGTTGACTCGGCGGGGATGCTCCATCACAACCTCGCCAACAAGCCCGTCAAGCTGCCCGCCCAGGTGCCGGTCAAGAGCGCGGAAAAGGACTCGGTGGTCTTCCGCGATCGTCCGGTGCCATATCCGGTGGAGCGGGAGTTGTCGCGCTGGGAGCGGATTAAAATGGACTTCGGGGGTGCGGCCCTGGGGGTAGTGGGCGCCCTGCTGGTTGTCGCCGTGGTATGGCTGGTTAAGAAATTCAGAAAATAACTCGAATATGGATATATCAACATTAGCAACCGTAATCACCGCATTAGGCGGTTTTGAACTTATCAAATGGGCTGTCAACCGCATTTCCTACCGTAAACAGCAGAAACGCATCAAAAACTCCGAGGCAGTCAAGAGCATGGCCGACGCAGGGAGCAGTATAGTGGCGACCGAGAAGGCCCTGCGCGATATGTACGAGGAAACGCTATCGGAAATGCGTAAAGAATATGTAGCGCGAATCGGGGAATTGCGCGTAGCCAATGCGGAACTCAACAAGCAAGCGACCGAACACGTCAAAGAGATGTCGCGCAAAGAGGACATCATTGCCGACAAAACCGCCAGGATCCGCGAGTTGCAGGACAAGCGTGTTGATGACGCACGGCATATAGGTTTGCTTGAGAAACAGCTGGCTCATTACAAGAACTGGTTCTGCAAGCGCGAGTACGGCAACGGAAAGGGTGACTGCCGCCGCCGCGAGCCTGCGCAGAACCCGCCGCTGAAATACACGCCTACGGATGAGGACAGGGCGACGTCGGAATAAATAAAAACGCCCGCCCCTTTTGAGGGCAGGCGCATATCTGTGTAGAAGAGCCGTGAGTATGATGCTTGCGGCTCTTATTCTTCAAAAAAGTTGCTCATACCGATACACTGTCCGGTATAGCCGTCAAAATCGGCCACTACATAGTAGCTGACGCCGCCCCACTCACGGGGAAGACGCGGGTCCTGACTGGGGTTATCCTTGATACGGATATTGCTGATATATCCTGGTGCAAAAGAATCCCAGTCTGCCTGTAATCGTTTTTGCAGGTCTGCCAGCCCAGCTACTTCGATTGTCGTTGCCAGGCTATCGGACAACAGCCCCCGGTGATGTCGGTATAGTTTTGCCATACCACAAAGGTATAAAAAAATTTCAATCCCACAAAAAGCACTTGCCGCACAAGCCGCCACTTTCTTTATTCTTTAAAAAAGTGCTTTGTGAGTGCTTTGTGAAAATAAGAACACCATTGAAAATCAGCTAATTGCAAAGAAACTGAGGTGTACCCAAAAGAGGAACGTCCGTCCACTGAGGACACACGCTCAAACCTAACACTCCCTGCAAAATAATCTTGCAGATTGGATGATTTTTACTATCTTTGCATTGTTGTTGTGGGTAGCCAGCCAAGCTGGCACCCCGGGGGCGCCGGTCACCGCTTTCGACCGGCGCTTTTTTCGTACCCAAAACCCAAATGCTAAACTATACTAAACCCCTGATTCTCTGGGTTTTATTTTCAAATATCTTTGGTGGTTTCCGAAAAAAGTGTTAACTTTACATACGGAAAGGGAACCCAAACCAAGCCCCACCCACAACAACAAAATGAAAGCAAACGAAGACCTCCTCACCAAAGAACAGATAAAAGAAGCCAAAGCCGCCATCAAGAGCCTCCTCAAGCTCCGCAATAAAATAGATTTCCTCGAGGAAATCGAAGACATGGATGGCCACACCGACGGCCTCGCCTACGACGCCGCGCAAGCAGTCCTCGAGCTGGGCGACAAAATATACGGCCTACAGAGCATCATTGAGAGAATCGAAAACTACGGAAAGTAACAACAACAACACCCACGCCAATGAAAGCAAACACCATCGCCTTCAGCAACATCATCGACAGCTGGAGCCTCAGCTGAGAGGTAAGCAGGACATACAAAACAAGCCCCGACGACACCACATCGCCGGGGCTCCTTTCATGGTAACCGCGCTCAACGTTTGCCAAGAAAGACCCAATCAAGGACGCGACGGTTCGCCTCGTCAATTTTTTGGAGGTCTTCATCGAGATAGATATGCGTCAGATCGTGCCCGTCGCCATGGCCGAGCGCCAGTGCGATATCATCAATCGACACCCCAATAGAACGAGCGACGGTCGCCCACGAATGCCGCGCCCAATACGTCGTCAGCTGGGGAAACAGAGCGACCCCAGTCGGAGCAACCCCCTGCCGGGAACGAGTGCCTATGGTTTTGAGGGCATGGTTGCATTGCCGGACAAATTGCAGGTAGTCCGAGCGGCCATCCATGAACGACACAAGATGCTCCGAACCCCGATACTTCTCAATGAGCAGAGCAGCCTCGGCCTCCACTTTCAGCGAATAGAACCGGGAGGTCTTCGAGCGGTTGAATTCGACACGCCCAGAGCGCAGGGAACCGGGAACGAGATGAAGCAAGTCCACCGCATTAATGCCGACCAGCATAAAAGACAGCTTGAAGAAATCCAAATAAGGCTCCTGCCAGTCATCGACCGGAGCCGAGAACAGACGGCGCAGCTCCTCCACACACAAAGAACGCTTTGCAGTCTTCACCGTTTTAATATGGAATTTGCGGAACGGATACCAAGAGGTCAGTCCCTCGTCAATGGCAAAGTTGAAGACCGCCCGGAGATTGCGCATGTGGATAGCCCGGGCATTTGGAGAGGGCGCCGTCTTCGCCATCGCCGCATCGAAGCCCAGCAGCCACGACCGAGTGACGTCCTCGAAGCGAAGCACACGGTCGTCGGCATAAGCCCGGAGATGCACGAGGGTGCGCTCATAGGTGAGCCGGGTGCTTTCCTTTTTTGTGGCCGCGAATTTCTCAAAGGCCGGAACCAGCAGCGAGCGGTCGGGATTTTCAGACGGAGCCTCCTCCGGCTCGGGCAAGACAGCACGAGCCACGGCCTCGTGAATTTCGGCCAGCGAATAGCGCGAGCCGGAGGCCACCACCGACAGAAAGGCGTCCTCCGCCCGGAGCTTGAGCCGAGAGATCGCATTGTTCAGACGAAGATGGGAGGGGTGCTTGTCGGTCACCCGGCAATGTTCGGAATCCCACATGCACGGCTTCAGCGAAAGACCGAGCGACACATACCGAACCTGCCGCTGGTGCGACAGCGAGATTTTAAGGAGCGCAGTCCCGTCGGCTTTCAGACGGCGACCATCAAGGTAGAGTTTTAGATTTGCCATAGCCAAAGAACCCGACACAATGTGCAAACTTTTGCGCAAACAAAGCGAAACCGAAGGAGACGCGATGAAACAATTTGAAACACTTTTGTGTCGTTTTTTTTGACGAGGAGCGGCAGAACCACGGCCAAGGCCAAAAAAGAAGAAAAGGCTTGCAAATCTAAATCGCTGATTTGCAAGCCTTTAGCAAAGTGGTGCCACCAGAACCTGAGTAAGTGAATGAATACGAATGAATTTGAACGTCT
>CAJTYC010000109.1 GCA_910584185.1 uncultured Muribaculaceae bacterium | reverse complement strand
AAAAGCGACTCAACTCTGCGACCCCTATGGGCAAAATTTTTATGAGATGGGCTCTAAAATAACTCATTACTTAAATATGGATAATAAACCTGAAAAATATAGTGAGGCTGTGGCCGAGCTCGAGGCCATTCTCCGCAAGATGGAGTCGGACCAGTGCGACATCGACTCTCTCTCAAATTATACGACCCGTGCCCTGGAACTCCTGAAGTTCTGCAAGGACCGCCTCTTCAAAATCGACTCCGAAGTAGAGAAATGCCTCCAGGCTCTCCAGGACTCCCTCGCAAATTAAATCCCGTCTCTGATGTCGCTAAATTAGTCTAACATACCAAATTAGTCTTACATAGATGTTCCGCCTACGTTCCGCAAAGCTTGAAGGGCATAGCCCGAAAGCCCGCTTGCGTTTTTGCAGTTCAGACAAATACATAAAATAAAAAAAAGTTCCGCGAAAGTTCCGCGCCCTGATGCTCCAAAGGCGCGTTCCGCGTTCTTTAAATTTTATGTTCAAACAATACTAATTTTTTATGTTCCAACAATACTAATTTAATGACATTAACCATGTAACAAACTCAAAAAGCATTATCATGAAAATCGAAAAAAGGAATGTCAAGTCTTCAGCAGGAGACATAACAATCTATAAGATTACCAACAGCCACGGCGCATGGGTGGAGCTCTCTTCGCTCGGTGCCGGCATTCTCGGTGTGGGTGTACCAGACAAGGATGGCAATATCGAGAATGTAGCCCTCGCTTATGCCGACCCGGCTGACTATATGGCTGACGGCCCCTGCCTCGGCAAGTGTCCGGGCAGATATGCCAACCGCATAGCCGAAGGCCACCTCGTGGTGGACGGCAAGACTTACCAGCTCGCCATAAACAATGGCCCCAACCATCTGCATGGCGGCCCCACCGGATTTCAGAACCGCCTCTGGTATTCTCAGGAAACTGCCGACGGCGTGGTGTTCTCATACCATTCGGCCAACGGTGAGGAGAATTATCCCGGCAACCTGACTGTCAAGGCTACATACGCATGGAGCGACGACAACGTTCTGACTCTCCACTTCGAGGCTGAGTCGGATGCCGACTCTGTGGTCAACCTGACCAACCACGCTTACTGGAACCTGCGAGGCGCTGACTCTGGCACAGCCCTCGACCACGAACTTTGCATCAAGGCTACCAAGTGGCTCCCCACCGACTCCACGCTTATACCGACCGGAAAGCTCGACGATGTGGCCGGCACGCCTATGGACTTCCGCGAGTTCAAGACCGTGGGCCGAGACATCAAGGCCGACTTTGATGCCCTTAAATTTGGCAAGGGCTACGACAACTGCTGGGCCATCGACGGCTGGGCACCGGGCAAGATGAGCGAGCAAGCAGTAGTGCTCCGCGACCCGGTTTCGGGCCGTAAGCTAACTGTAGACTCCGACCAGCCGGGCGTGCAGATCTACACCGGCAACTGGCTCGCCGGCTCACCCCGTAACCACAGCGGCCGCCCCTACGAGGACTACGAAGGGGTGGCAATAGAGATGCAAGGCTTCCCCGATGCACCCAACCAACCCGGCTTCCCCTCCCAGTTCCTCAAAGCCGGAGAAAAGTACCAACGCACCATCAGCTTCAAATTCGAAGCCTGAAATCCGTTCGGGGTCATCTAACGTATACAAATTTTTGCTCATTTGGTGAAAAATTTCTAAATTTGCATAAATTTATGAAATGTGCACGGTTTTCATGGCCACCACATTGTTAACATTGAAGTATTAGACTAATTAATATACCCATAATCAAATACAAAAATGGTAGATTACAAAAGCTTGGGCCTTGTGAACACCAAGAAGATGTTCGAAAAGGCTGTACACGGTGGATACGCTATCCCCGCATTCAACTTCAATAACATGGAACAGCTCCAGGCCATCATCAAGGCTGCCGCTGACACCAAGTCTCCCGTTATCCTTCAGGTTTCGAAAGGCGCCCGCAACTACGCTAACCCCATCCTGCTCCGCTACATGGCTCAGGGTGCTGTGGAATATGCTAAGTCTCTCGGCTGGGAACACCCGCAGATCGTGCTTCACCTCGACCATGGTGACAGCTTCGAACTCTGCAAGGATTGCATCGACAATGGCTTCTCTTCTGTGATGATCGACGGTAGCCACCTCCCCTATGAGGAGAATGTGGCACTCACCAAGAAGGTGTGCGACTATGCTCATCAGCATGACGTGACTGTAGAGGGTGAGCTCGGCGTGCTCGCAGGTGTGGAAGATGAGGTTTCTTCTGACCACCACACTTACACTGACCCCGAAGAGGTGGTTGACTTCGTGAGCCGCACAGGCGTTGACAGCCTCGCTATCTCTATCGGTACAAGCCACGGTGCTTACAAGTTCACTCCCGAACAGTGCACCCGCGACCCGAAGACCGGCCGTCTCGTGCCCCCGCCGCTCGCTTTCGACGTGCTCGAAGGTGTCGAGGCTAAGATCCCCGGATTCCCCATCGTGCTCCACGGTTCTTCTTCAGTGCCCCAGGAGTATGTTGACATCATCAACGCTAACGGTGGCAAACTCCCCGACGCTATCGGTATCCCCGAAGAGGAACTCCGCAAGGCCGCCAAGATGGATGTCTGCAAGATCAACATCGACTCTGACAGCCGTCTCGCCATGACCGCTGCCGTGCGCAAGGTATTCAACGAGAAACCGGGTGAGTTCGACCCCCGCAAGTATCTCGGCCCGGCCCGCGACGAAATGGAGAAGCTCTACAAGCACAAAATCGTTGCTGTGCTCGGTTCTGAAGGTAAGGCTGAGTAATCATCCACAACTCATAATGACCCATGGGGGTGCGACTTCGTTAAGTCGCACCCCCTTCGTTTTCACCCACTGTTATCTCCATGCTCTCCCTTTCGCATCCTCCATATTGGCGCAGGTTCGACACATCCATGCGCGTGGCCTCTATTATAAAGTCGTCGAAGCTCTTCAGCAAGTCGGCCAATGCCGTCAGCGAGTTGCGCGTCTGCTGGTCGTAGAGCGTGCCGCTCATGGAGTTGCTCTCCAATTTGCCTTGCAACGCCCCGTTCACACCGGAGATATCCTCCATCATCTTCATCTGGATTTCGAGCAGCTCGGTGATGCCTATGTCGGCCGACCGCGAGCTCACCTGCTGCGGCAACGGCACTCCCACCCTCGGCTTGTAGACTATCACGCCGTTGAAACGGCCCCACTCCTCGGCCACGTCGTTGATGTCAACACCCTCCGGAAATGATCCTTCCGGGAATAGCAGCACTCCCTTGGCAGATGCCCTTAGTATCCAGTCATACATGGTGATAAGCCTGTTGGTCAGTTTCTGCTGGTCTATTATGTCGCTCACAAATGAGTGTATCTCGGAGTCGATAAAGGGATAGGCTTTCATCACATAGGGGTGCGAGCCGTGCATGTATGGCGAGTCACCCTCGGCAAGCACCCTGCCCCCCGGCGCGATGAAGGAGTAGCACCACACTTCCTCTCTCACTCTCCTCTCTTTCTTATCATTCCCCCAATTTTTATCTTTCAGGTTATCGCTCTCTGAGGCGTAAGACTGCGAGGACACTTCTTTCGCCTTCACACGCCGCAGGCTGCCTTTCGACAAATCTTGCTCATACGCAATCTTGCGACGCTCCCGGTGCCAAACTTCGCAAACGCGGCAACTTACATTGCGCTCATCTCCCCGTGCCACCCCATATATGCGGCGAAGCATATCTTCATCTTCCTCCGTGTCGCCAAACTCACACAGCACGTCGTCGAACGACACCTCGTGCATCTCGCCGACGATATTCATATCGAACCCACGGAAGTCGCGGCATGACGTATCAAAGAAGAACCCCTCAGGGCTCACCATATCGGTGCGGCACCCCAACGAACCTCCGCGATGGCCATACCATTTCTTATGCACAGCGAGACCACCTATCAGAAATTCCTCCATGGTGCGTGCATATAGTTCCTCGAGGCGGTTCTCCTGCATATAGGCTTCAAGCTTACGGTTGAGCAGACGCGATTCTACCATGTCGCCCGTATTGCAACGAGGTTTCTGCCAGCGGTTGCGATAGACACCGAGTACATTGCGCACCAACCGGCGAATCAGATTATTCTTCAAGGGCATATTGCCTTGCGAAGCTAGATACTCACTCTCGCGGATGCGCACACCACGATCCTCCATAAAGTCGCCCCACTGGTCGCCATAAGTGAATCGCTTGCAACGCTCCCGCTCCTCGCGAAACTCCCGCAACCCGCCGAAGCAAGTCTCAGCCCGCTCCAGCAACTCCAAATCAAACTTACTCTCAGCAATCATATCAAACTGTAAATTAACATAATCAAAACAGAATTCACCACAATCACGCCACAATCACGCCACAAAGATAAAATAGAGGCAACAACTACCACCAATATTCCAACACAACCCCCCGAAGCATATACACTATTGTTGTCGTCACCGGAGGCTCCTCCCTCCCGGTGGCTTCGCAACACGCTTATCGACGCGCTTATCGACGCGAAGCCACCGGGAGGGAGGAGCTTCCGGCGACGACAAAAGAGAATTACGATGCATCGCGCACTGGGGGAAAGGAGGCACCACCGACGGCAACAAACCCACACCGTTAACTTAATTCTTATACACTTATATCACGAAAAGAATAAATATCGTCAAAAATTACCCATTGTAAATTTTCACAATCATTTTCGTACAAATACTACGAAAATAATCATGAAATTTTATAAATTAGAAAATTTTATATATCTTTCCTCTAAAAGTATGCACCACGAAATGAATGTAATGCTGATAAATCAGC
>CAJTYC010000108.1 GCA_910584185.1 uncultured Muribaculaceae bacterium | reverse complement strand
AATTTTATCACACGCGGCCTTATTTGTGAAGATACAAATAGAGTGAACTAAGCCTTGAAAAGAAATGGCGAAATTGTTCCCAAAAATTACATGTTTGCTACTTATAAACAAAAAGTTGCAAACTTGAGGTCGCTAATAGCGACCTCAAGTTTAGGCTAAGCAGGAACCAGGAATAAGTCCAAAGTGGAAAGTAGATCAATGTTGATTTTATAAATATTTGCATAAACGGTAAATATTAATTAATTTTGTGGCATGGTGTATTATCTGATTGCTGATGCCGGCTCCACGAAGATTCAATGGGCCTTGGTTGAGGCCGGCGAGGGATTCGTCAAGCCGTTTCGCACCGTAGGGCTGAACGCATTGACTGCCACTGATTCGGAAATCGAATCGGTGCTTCTTGATGCGCTTTCACACATGCCTGAATATGCGGAGATTGAATCGACGGAGTATTATGGAGCCGGGTGCGCTACCCCGGCTTCGTGCGAACGCATACAGTTGCTTATCTCACGGATATTCGATTGCGACCGGGTCACTGTGGAGTCAGACCTCGTGGGCGCTGCCCGCAGCCTGCTCGGCGATGACAAAGGCATAGCCTGTATACTCGGCACCGGGAGCAACTCATGCCTCTATGACGGACATCGCATAGTGGCCAACACTCCATCGCTTGGATATGTGCTCGGCGATGAAGGCAGCGGCAACGCGATAGGCCGACGTCTGCTCTCCGACTATCTCAAACGTCAGATGCCCGATGAGATATCCGACAAATTCACCTCACTCCCCGACACAGACTTAGCGTCAGCTCTGCGACATGTCTACACCGAGCCGGGAGCCAACCGCTGGCTCGCATCATTGGCAAAGTTTGCCGCCGATAATATCGAACACGAATATGTGGAAAGACTCGTCAAAGATGAATTCCGCAGATTCATAGACCGCAACGTCACAACATACTTCAGCCAGGCAGACCGCCATAACACACCGATTTGCTTCACCGGAGGCGTGGCTGCCGGTTTTGCAACGCAACTCACAGAGATATGCGACGAATACGGGCTATATCTTGAGCAAATAACCTCCGAGCCGATGCAAGGGCTTGTAAGCCGACGACTTATGCACATGGGAGGATTCTGAAAAAAAAGAAACCGATGAAAACTCTGAAAAACAACATACTGACGGCACTAATGGCTGCCATATGCGCATGCACACCCGCACTGACCTGCCAAGCCGACGAATATTGGGACCAAAAGACGAGCCTGTTTGAGATACTCCCCATCAAGGAGAAAGATATCGTGTTTTTGGGCAACTCCATAACCGATGGCGGAGAGTTCTCCGAGCTTTTCGACATGCCCAACATAAAGAACCGGGGGATTCGCTCCGACATAATCACAGGTGTGGAGAAAAGAGTGAGCCAAGTCACTTCCGGACATCCACGCAAGATATTCCTGCTCATCGGCATCAACGACGTGAGCCACGGTCACAGCGCCGCCGAGCTTGCACGCCGCTACGAACGGCTGGTGAAACGCATCCGCAACGAATCTCCGCAGACAGAACTCTACCTGCAATCGGTTATGCCGGTCAACAACACTCCTAAACGTTACAAAAATCTGATAGGCAAAGAGAAAGTAATCAAAGACTTCAACAGCCGCATCAAAGAAATAGCCGAAGCCAACGGTGCGCAATACGTGGACCTCTGGCCGGCACTGGCCGACAAAAACGGCCAACTCCCCATGGCATATACCAACGACGGGCTGCATCTAAACGGACGAGGATACCGCGTGTGGACTGATGCAATACGCGAACTGGTGACCGACAAATCGAAATAACAATGCACATCGGCAGAGTGCGAGAACTAACAATACAGATGAAATGAAAAAAATAATCAATATAATAGCCACAATGGCCCTATGCCTTGCGGGCGCAGCAACCGGCCAGGCGCAGCAACCGGCACAACAGCAAGAGGCCACACAGCAGCCCGCACAGCAAGCCGTTGCCGAAGCCGGCAACGGGGTGATTGTCATTCAGCCGCTGTTTGAATATCCGACACCACCAGACACGATGCTCAACCTGAATGCTCGGGCAAACTACATAGTGGAGAATTTCTGGACACCAATGGACTTCAAGAGCAAGACCACAGTAGACCAGAACGCTCTTAACCACGCATTGGAGGTATACACCACAGCCATGCGGTTTGCCGACGAGGCCAAGGTAGATGAGTCGGTGAAGAAGCTGATATCGAATATCTCGAAGAGCCAGGCACTCAGCCTGCAATTTGCCAAGGGTGCTGAAGAGGTGCTCTACAGCGAACGGGCCACGATATGGAACGACCAACTATTGCTGATATTTCTTGACAACGTGCTCCACAACAAGCAAATAAAGAAAGACCGCAAACTGCGTTACCAGGAACTCCGCAACAAGATTTCCAACACACTTCAGGGCACCGTGCCTCCGGAGTTCGACTATAAGACACCGGAAGGCAAAACAGCACATTACAGCCCCAACGGTGTGATTACCGTAATAGAGTTTGGTGACCCCGATTGCATGGACTGCCGCATGGCGAAGCTCCGTATGGACACCGACGTGACATTCAGCACTCTTGTTGACAAGGGGAAAGTGAACGTACTCTTCATCGACACCACCGCCGACGAAGGCTGGCAAGACAAGCTGAAGGAATATCCCTCGGCATGGCATGTCGGTGCTTCAGAAGATGTGGATGAGATTTACGACTTACGCAATACCCCCACACTCTATGTGATAGACCGTGAGGGGAAAGTAGCGGCAAAACATATCGACGTGGACACAGCAATGCAGATAGCCGGCGCAGCCGCTCAGCAGTGATAATTCACAACCACCATACATACACCACAAAAGATTATGACCAACATCTTCAAACTCATATATATCCGCACCACCGGATACTCCTATACCAACCTCGGCAGGCTATTCTTGCGGCTCTTCGTGGGGGTTATGCTCATGCAGTTCGGCCTGCGCCAATGGCTGCATTTCGGAGAAGCTGCCCTGAACTTTCCGCCCACGCTCGGCATGAGCGCAGAGGCAAGCCTGACAGTGATGATAATCACAGAGATAGTCTGCTCACTATTCATTATGTTCGGCTTCTGCACACGCATGATGGTGCTTCCCCCATTTATCGCCATGATACTTGCCGAGCATCATCTGCTGCAGAGCACAGCTATGGCCACATACGACATACCGTGGACACAGCCCGCTTACCTGCCTATCATGTTCATGGGCATATTCTTCTTCATCCTGCTTGTGGGGCCAGGCAAGATATCGGTAGACTATTTCCTCTCCCTGCATTTCATACACACCGACAATCAGAGCGAGGCAGAACTGGAAGAGGTATGAAGATAGCAGTGCTTGTATCAGGTGGGGTAGACAGCTCCGTGGTCGTAGACTTGCTCTATAAGCAAGGTCACGACCTGCATCTGTTCTACATACGCATAGGCTCCGACACCGGCGAAGGTGACTGTTCGGCCGAAGAGGATATGGAGATGTGTACGCTCCTTGCCCACAAATATGGATTGCCGCTGCGCGAGGTGTCGCTGCATCAGGAATATTGGGACTCCGTTATGGCTTACACCCTGCGCACCGTGAAGGAAGGGCTCACGCCGCATCCCGACATGATGTGCAACAAATTAGTGAAATTCGGATATTTCGAGGAGCGTTGGGGTCACGAATTCGACAAGGTAGCTACCGGCCACTATGCCCGCGTGCTCGAACGCGACGGCAAATATTGGCTCGGCACAGCCGTCGACCCGGTGAAAGACCAGACCGACTTCTTGGCGCAGATAAGCCAGGAGCAACTGAGTCATCTGCTCTTTCCGCTCGGCGAATATCCCAAAAGCGAAGTGCGGGCCATGGCTGCGGAGGCCCACCTGCCCACCGCCTCACGCAAGGACTCACAGGGCATATGCTTCTTAGGCAAGATAAACTACAACGACTTCATAGAGCGACATCTCGGCACACGCCCCGGGCCGGTGATAGAGATAGAGACCGGCAAGAAAGTTGGCCAACATCGGGGCTATTGGTTCCACACCATAGGCCAGCGCAAAGGACTCGGCCTGAGCGGAGGCCCCTGGTATGTGGTGCGCAAGAATGTGCGCGACAACGTGGTGTACGTGTCGAAAGGCTATGACACACGCAGGCAATATGGACGCACGATACCGGTGGAAGAGATGCACTGGATTTCGGAAGACCCGCTCACAGCATCGGCAGAACCTGTGCAAGTGGCATTCAAGACACGCCATTCACCCGAATTTATCGACGGCACACTGCGACGCACTGCCGAAGGAGGCTTCGAAGTGGAATCCACACAAGATGTGCAAGGTATTGCACCCGGACAATACGCAATCATCTATACGCCCGACCGTGAGATATGTCTGGGCTCAGGCATGATCTCACTCCCCCACCCCTCAAAAAAGAAGAGATAATGGAAAAGATAAGACTTGAACTGATAGGTATCACCTACAACCAGATAGAATCAGGAGTCTATGCAGTGATACTGCAACAGGCCGGAGGCACACGCCGCATACCGATAGTCATAGGATTTCCGGAGGCGCAGGCCATAGAATGCAAGTTGCAGGAAGTTGTGACACCCCGCCCGCTGACACACGACCTCATGGTAAATGTCATGTCTACATTTGGCATAGTACTCAAGGAAGTGTATATCCACAGGCTCAGAAACGGAGTATTCGCAGCCGAGCTGCTACTCAAAAACGAATATGGAGAGAAAGTTATCGACTCCAGGAGCAGCGATGCCATAGCGCTCGCCATAAGGGTTGACGCCCCGATTTACACCACTCCCGAAGTGCTTGAGGAAGCAGGATTCGAACCCGGCGAACGAAGCGGCAAAGAGAACGCAGACGACACAAAAACCATAGAGACAAAAAAACGAGACAACCGAAAAGATGACTACACCCGCAAGAGCGTAGAAGAACTGAAAGCGATGATGCAGAAAGCCGCCGAATCAGAGAACTATGAAGAGGCCGGCCGCATAAAGCGCGAGCTTGACCGACGCTCCGCAGAATAAGAGCCCATCTCATAAAAATTTTACCCATAGGGGCGGCTTCTTTTTATCTCCCATAAATTGGAGATAAAAAGAAGCCGGTCAAACAAAATTTAACGGGCTCTGTAAAAATATATTGAATCTGTTTGTATAATCTCAAAACAAATTAACAATGCC
>CAJTYC010000107.1 GCA_910584185.1 uncultured Muribaculaceae bacterium | reverse complement strand
CTGTGAATTTTACAATCTGTCAACCGCAAGTTGAACTTGCGAAACTTAAATAAATTAAGTCACCAGATGTAGCATCCTCCGAGGTACTAATGGGCGCAGGTCCATTGTCATCACATTCCATAATTGCTACATTGCCGTCGGCATCAATTGCAAACCATGCAGTCCACATGGAGTGAGTAGCCGGATATTCTTTTTTCGTTTTCATAGATCTGTTCTTTTGTATCGTTTGTTTGCCAATTCTCGCAATATCACAAATTATCTTATGATGTGTCCCAAGTTATTTTTTAATCGTTACTTATTTTTTATGCTTCCTTAATGAAAAATAAACGCTAAATTTGCAGCGTTGATCCCCGGTAGCCCCTGTATATCAAGCTATCGGGTTTTGTTTTTTCAGTTACAAAAATAATGATAATCATTCATACATACAAATTGGGTCATTGTAAAAATAGAATTGTTATAGGTTTCGCACAAAGTATATGTGCATTTTAAGGCCCCGTCTCACAAAAAAATGGCGGTCGCTGGGACGGGGCCTTAGGTTGGTATTCTGATTCCTTAAAAGTGAGCCCTGTAAGGGCCGGACTCCCGGATTGAGTGTGCGGGTATTTTCAGGCTGTCGGCAGCGTGCATTATAGTGCTTTCCCGGGCTCTCCTTGTCGACGCGTGGATTATCAGTTGTCCTATCTCGTAGTGCGCAGTAAGCTCCTCTATCTGCTTCGGACCGCTTCCGCCTAACACCACTATGTCGTATCTCTTGCCACTTCCTCCGGCCTTTGCACTATCTTCACCCTTTGGCATGACACTTTCGGAATCGACCACAAGTATCCGTTTTCCCTTTATCATGGTCTCTGATGTGCAGTAACGTGGCAGCTCCATGACAATCTCGCTCCCATCCTGAAGATAGCTCACCTGAATCTTTTGCGAACCTCGCCTCACCATGAAGTTATCCGCTTCGGCTTCTGCAGGCATGGCCAATGTCACGACAAAGCAACATGCCAATCCTCCGGCTACCCATCCATACAATCTCTTCTTGTGGCTATGCAACACGCATGCAATCGCCACGACGGCAAGCAGCCATATCCACACCGACGCCAACGACGGAGTGAAGTGCAAGGCCGTGGTGCCACCATTGCTGACTTTACCCACAAACCAATCGAGACCTTTCGGAAAAAGGTCTATGGCATAGGTCATCCATCCGGCTGTAATTCCAACTGCCGACAGCCCAAAGTAGATAATTGCGCAAGTGAGATATATCGGCAGCAGTGGGAGCACTATAAGATTGGAAAGCAGAAAGGCGGTCGGCACGGTGCCGAAGTAATAGGCCGTGAGACACCATGTGGTCAATGTGGCCACCATGGTGGTGATTATGGCAGTTGCCATCTTGAAAAGCAACGGATGGTCATGCTGCGAGAATGGATTCAACGGCCTGACGAAAAATATCAGCGATGCCACGCAGATGAAGCTGAGCTGCAACCCCACATCCATCAGCGAGAGCGGCGAGGCCACAAGTATTATGAATGTGGCGAGCAGCAAGGAGTTCCAGGCCCCGTTCTTACGTTCCAGATACATCGACACTGCCATTGCTATCAGCATTATGGTGGCTCTCACCGTGGAAGGTGCAAGCCCGGTAAGAAATGCGTAACATAACATTATCAGCGACGTGGCGAGAATCCTGTATTTGTACAGCCCTACAAAGTTGATGGGGAAAAGCAGCCACATTATTATGCCGCAGATTATGGCCACATGCATCCCGCTCAATGCCAACATATGGCTGAGACCTGCATCCTTGTATAGGTCGCGCGACTCCGGATCAAGGTATCTGCGGTCGCCAAGGAGTATGGTTATCAGAAAGTGTTGCGTAGATTTTTGCAACGATGTTTTCTCTATCCATGCCTCCATATCTTCGCGTATGCCTTGACATATGCCGCGAAGTGTGCGGGTATGCCCGCAAACGTTCACTTCCTCCTCGTCGGCCCGGCAGGTGTACATGATGCCTTGGCCGAGAAGCCATTTGTAGGACCCTCCAAGCAGGCTGTTTGATGAGCGCTCCACCGGACGAAGCGGAGACGCCACCAGCACTGCATCGTCGATTGTTGCCGGCAATGACTTGCAGTTAAGGAGCGCCTTACAATTGGGTGATGCGATATATTGCCCATCTTTGCCTATAATGTGGCTTACTGCGACAGTTGCCCTGTCTCCCGATGTGAGCGTGCTGATTGTCTCAACCCTGCCCACGAATGCCACGGCATTCGTTGCCGCCTTGTCGTCGGCAAATGGCCGGTTTATGTCCATGCTGAACACGCCGATGCCTGCAAATATGATATATATCCAGAGGTGATGCCACCGGGCTATACTGAAGCCTTTGATAATGTCGCGAGATTTATGCAGCAGTGTCAGGTAGAGTGCTATCCCGACCACTATGAGTGCCAAAGCCGTTATCCATCCTGCACCCATGAGGGCGCAAAGTATTCCGGTCACGATTCCGGCAAGTGGCAACAGCATAGGTGCATACATGGCAGTCAGTTTTGCGCTAAGGTTTCAAAGTCAGGTTTGAGCAAATGTTTATAAGTCAGCTTTGTTCCAGATAAGCCATGACAGCTCTGCTTGCCTTATCAGCATTTCCATGCCATTTTTGGTAGTCGCCCCATGTGATGCCGCCAAGTCCAGAAATCTTGTCTTTTCAGGATTGTAGATCATGTCATAGCAAATATGCTTCGCCGACAGAAGTTCATATGGTATGTCAGGTTTATCTTCAACATGAGGATACATGCCGACTGGCGTGGCGTTGACAATCACAAGATGGGATTGCATCATATCTTCTGTCAGTGCATCATAAGGCACTACCGGCACCGGTTTCTCATCTTTGTCCACACTCCTCGACGTTACCTGTTCGGGATGTCGCGACACGAATGTCGGCTTTATGCCGAGCTGCCGCAATCCGTAAGCTGCCGCCTTGGCGGCGCCTCCGGTGCCCAAGATGAGAGCATTTCTTTCGTCGCCGCGCAGCAATGGCCGCAGTGTCTCGGCAAACGCTTGCCAGTCGGTGTTGAATCCTTCGAGCGTTGCGGTGCCGTCTGGCTTGTGGATTCGTTTCACAACGTTGACTGCCCTGATTGCACGTGCGTCGGTGCTGAGTCTGTCAAGGTGAGCCATGATTTGCTCTTTATATGGTATGGTGACGTTGAAGCCTCGCAAATCGCCATATTGTGCAATAAATTGCCCTATCTTGACTTTGTCTTCAATAGGGTAGAGGTCATAACGGCAGTCAAGGTGCTCAGCCTCAAATTTACGCGTGAAATATGAGGCTGAGAATGAATGTCCCAACGGATAACCGATCAGTCCGAATCTCTCCATATTAACTCATAACTATGACCTAATACTTAGAATCACCATATCACGACACGCTCTTCGGCAGGACGATACATGGCATCCCCTTCACCAATGCCGAACGCTTCGAAAAATGGCTCGATGTTACGTAGCGTCACGTTAACTCTGTTGCGTGCCAGTGAGTGAGGGTCGGTCTGTGTGCGCACAAGTATCTCTTCGGGGCGTATATTTGAGGCCCATACGTTGGCATATGCAAGATAGAATTGCTGTAGCGGAGTGATTTCCCCGGCACGTTCTGACATTTCATCTCTGTTCTCGCGGTCGTTATATGCCGTCAGTGCAATGCGCAGCCCTCCTTGGTCGGCGATATTCTCACCGAGTGTGTAAAGCCCGTTGGCATGTACGCCCGGGGCCACTTCCACTTCGTCAAACTGTTTCACCAGCTTGTCGGTAAGTGCGGTGAATCGCTCGGCATCCTCTTTTGTCCACCATTCCACCAAGTTACCGTTCTTGTCATATTTCCGTCCGCTGTCGTCAAAGCCGTGCGTCATCTCGTGGCCTATCACCACGCCTATGCCGCCGTAGTTCTGGGCGTCGGTGGCATCTTTGTCGAAAAATGGTGGCTGCAATATGCCGGCCGGAAAGCATATCTCGTTGCTAAGCGGTGAATAGTAGGCGTTGACTGTCTGCGGTGTGAAGTGCCACTCGCTCTTGTCTACAGGCTTGTCCATCTTCGAGAAATTGTCGCGCGTGAACCATTCCGAGGCAGCGAGCACGTTTTCCATATATGTCTTTGCTGGGTCTATCTCTATGCCTGAGTAGTCTTTCCATTTGTCGGGATACCCGATTTTTGCCTTGAGCGTGGTGAGCTTTTCAAGCGCTTTCTGCTTTGTCTCTTCTCCCATCCATGGCAATGACTCTATGTGCTTGCCAAGTGCATTACGCAGGTTCTCCACAAGTCCTACCATATAGGTCTTGCTCGACTCGGGGAAGTATTTCTTAACGTAGAGTTGACCCACTGCCTCGCCAAACATGGAGTTGGGTATAGCCATTGCTCGTTTCCACAATGGTTTCTTCTCTTCAATGCCCGATAGCACACGACTGAACATCTCGAAGTCTGCATCATAAAAGGCCTCACCGAGTACTCCGGTGCTCGACGAAACGCATCCGTAGGCCATCATGTCTTTAATCTGACGGTCGCTCAGCTTTGGCAGATATTCGTTGATAAATTCCATGAAGCGAGGTGATGACACGTTGACTTTCTTTACATCCTTAAGACCGGAGAGTTCGAATATCTCGCGCCATGGCATATTGCCATATGACTCTGTGAGCTGCACGATGGTCCGGATATTGTATCCCTTAAGTGGGTCGCGTCGCTCTTCGCGTGTCTTCTTATGTCTTGCATATTCAGTTTCGACCTCTAATACAGTGTCGCTGATGCGTTGTGCATCCTCTACCGCATAACCGGCGAGCTGCATCACGTCAGTTATATATTTTCGATAGGCTGCGATGATGCGGTCATTGGTCTCGTTCTTCTCCAGATAGTAGTCACGGTCACCGAGTCCGAGTCCCGCTTCCATCACATGCAGTATGTTCATGTTGGAGTCACCGGCGTCAGGCCCTACGCCGTAACCGAAAAATGTGCTGTCGAGGCCCATCGCAAGCCAGGCGATTGTCTCGGCCATCTTGTCGCGTGTGAAGTTTTCCACTCTTTCAAGCACAGGTTGCAGGGGTGCGTTACCCTCCCGATTGCGCCTCTCCATATCCATGCCCATTGCATATATGTCGCATATCTTCTGGGCTATAGTTCCCTTTGTCTTGGATTCCGGGTCCTCGTGAAGGGTCTCTATAAGTCCCCTGACATTGTCGCGTGCATCCTCAGCAAGGATATTGAACGTGCCAAACTGTGAATACTCTCCCTTGAGTGGATGCCGCTTCATCCACCCTCCGCAAGCAAATCCATAAAAATCACTGCGAGGATCAACCTCTCTATCAAGATTCTCTATATCTATTCCTTTCTTCATATCTTTTCCAGCATAAATAATGACAAACATCAAAATGACAAAACATCATAATGACAAAATGACAAAAATAACTTAATAACTAGGGTGTTCAGTTTGATGTTCCAAAAAACATCATTCAAAACACTTGAAAATT
>CAJTYC010000106.1 GCA_910584185.1 uncultured Muribaculaceae bacterium | reverse complement strand
ATTTAGTGAAAATTTTGTTCACTCACAACCGGTTCGAGAATCCGGGAGTACTACAAAATAAATCCGGAGTGTCAAACTGAACGTCTGACACCCCGGATTTATAAGGTTGTGTATCGGCTTGGCTTATTTGAAGCGGCGGTTGCCTTCGAGGGCGGGTTTGCCATCTTCTGTCACGTTCTTCTTGCCTTTGTTCTTGAGGATGTTGTAGGCAATCGGAGCTGCGCAGTAGAGCGAGCAGAATGTACCCACCACAACGCCGAAGATCATGGCGAATGTGAACGAACGGATTGTGTCACCACCGAGGAAGAAGATGCAGAGCAACACGAGCAGGGTGGAGAACGAGGTCATCACCGTACGGCTCAGTGTAGTGTTCAATGCCTTGTTGAAGGTCAGGAACCTGTCTTCTTTCGGATAGTTTTTCATCATCTCACGCACACGGTCGAACACCACCACGGTATCGTTGATCTGATAACCGATGATTGTAAGCACGGCTGCGATAAATGACTGGTCTACCTCCATGGAGAAGGGGAAGAAGCCCCAGCAGATGGAGTAGAAGCCGATGATGAGGAATGAGGTCAATGCCACAGCTGCAAGGGCACCTACAGAGAAGGCCACGTTGCGGAAGCGGAGCAAGATGTAGAGGAACATGCAGACAAGTGCGATGCCCACTGCCCAGATTGCGTCACGCTTCATGTCGTCGGCCACCGACGGACCCACTTTCTGAATCGATATGATACCATGGCTCTCGTCGGCGATTACGAATGCCTCCTTGTCCATCATCTTGCCGTTGGTGGTGAGCTCATCCTTGAGACCTTCGTAAAGGAGGTCGGTAATCTCATTCTCGATACCCTCAGTCTCATCCTGAATCTTATATGAAGTGGAGATGCGGAGCTTCGAGGGGTTGTCGATTGTGATTACCTGCACCGACACTGTGGGGTCGTTGGCACGCTCCTGCATAAGAGTGGTGAGCTTCTGCTGCACTGCCTCACGGTCTACATCCTTCTCAAACTGCACCACATAGTTGCGGCCACCTGAGAAGTCGATGCCCTGGTTCATGCCGCGGATAGCGAGCGATGCAATGCACACCACGATGAGGAAAATCCAGATAGATGAAGCCACCTTCCACTGACCCATGAAGTTGATCTTGGTCTTGGTGAGGAAGTTGCGGCTAATGGCAGTCGTGAACGACATGCCGGCGTTGCGACCGTTCTTGGTGATGAGGTCAAATGCGATGCGGGTGAGGAAGACTGCTGTGAAGAACGAGCAGACGATACCTATGATAAGAGTGGTTGCAAAACCCTTGATCGGACCCGAACCGAAGATAAGCAGGATCACACCGGTGATCACAGAAGTAAGGTTCGAGTCGAAGATTGCGGAGAATGCGTTGCTGTAACCCTCGGAGATGGCCTGACGGAGTTTCTTGCCATTCTTGAGTTCCTCCTTGGTGCGTTCGAAGATAAGCACGTTGGCGTCGACAGCCATACCGAGTGCGAGCACTATACCGGCGATACCCGAAAGCGTAAGCACTGCCTGAAGCGATGCGAGGATACCGAGAGTGAAGTAGAGGTTGAGTATCAAGCCCACGTTGGCCACCAAGCCGGGAATCCAACCATAGTAAACCACCATGAGAATCATGAGCAGCACGATAGCCACGATAAACGATACGAAGCCCATCTGGATAGCCTCTGCACCAAGGCTCGGGCCAATCACGTTGTTGCTCACCACATCCACACGAGCCGACATCTTACCTGACTTCAGCACGTTGGCGAGGTCATTGGCCTCTTCGGGAGTGAAGTTACCGGTAATCTGCGAGCTTCCGCCGGTGATTTCATTGTTTACGTTGGGGAATGAGTATACGTTGTTGTCGAGCACGATTGCGATGGAGCGGCCTATGTTGTTGCGTGTGATGGTGGCCCACTCCTGAGCACCGCGGTCGGTCATCTTCATGTTGACCATGTTGCCCTGCATGTTGTCATACTCGCTGCTTGCCGAAGTCACGGCGTCGCCCTCGAGGGCTGCGTCACCCTTGAGTGCCACAAGCTCCCAATAGCCCACGGTCTTGTCTTCGCCGTTAGCCTTCTTCACCACATTGCCCTTCTCGTCGGTGACGGGGAACTCTGCCTGCTTCACGCTCCATACGAGCGAAAGGTCAGAGGGGAGGAGCTTCTTGGCGAGGTCGGAGTTGATCACTGAGTCCACGAGGTTGCGGTTGGCCGGTGTCACCATACCCACCACAGGGCTGCCGTTGCGCTGTGCGCCGCCGAGCAGTGCGATGAGGTTGAGATGGTTCACGGTGTCCTGGGCTGCATACTGCGAAGCGAGGTTTTGCAGGTCACCGGCAATCTCGTTGTAGTTATACACTTCGAAGAACTCGAGGTTTGCGCTCGACTTCAGAAGGTCAGTGACGCGTTCAGGCTCCTTCACGCCCGGGAGCTCAAGAAGGATCTGGCCCTTCTTGTCCTGGAGCTTCTGGATGTTGGGGGCTACCACACCGAACTGGTCGATACGAGTGCGGAAGATGTTGAATGCGGCATCCACCTGGCTGTCTACCTGCTTGTTGAGCGCATCCACAACCTCAGCGTTGTTGGCGTTGCTCTTGAGCTGGCCCATGAACTCACCCTCGCGGATGAACATGCCCGACATTACTCCCGGCTGGATTTCGGCAGCCACCTTGGCGATATAGTCGGCGTCGCTTGCCTTCGCTCCCTTATCCTCGGCTTTCTTCATGGCGGCGTTCAGCTGGTTGAGCTGGGCATCGCCCGAAGCGTACTGGCGGAGAATGTCGGGCACCGAAACCTCGAGCACCACGTTCATACCACCCTTAAGGTCAAGGCCAAGGCCCACTTCCATCTTGCGCACCTGATTGTAGGTGTAGCCAAGATAGACTTTCTCTTTGTCGATTGAATCGTTGAATTGCTTCAGACTCTGTTTGTAAGCATCATTGGTCTCATCGGTGGTCTTTGACATCTTGGCTGCGAATGCACGAGCCTCATCCTCATAGTGACGTGTCACGAACGAGAAGGAGATGTAGAATCCGCATATCAAGACCAGCAGGATTGCAATGGTGCTGATAAACCCTTTGTTCTGCATTTTTGTTTTGTTGTTATTTTATTTATTAATTTTTCTCGTGGTTTTGCCTGTAGTTTCGGGTGTCAGCGACAGCTCTCTTTTGACCGGTTATGACACGGCAAACCGCCGCCTTCGTAAGGCGATACTACTTTCAGCTTGCAAATATACCTCTTTTTTTTGATGTTTCGGCCATATTAAGTTACATTTTTGTTTTTAGACGCGGTTTTTATGAATTTTTTTGTTTATTTTTGATGTTTCTTAGTGAAAAGACTATTTTTATAGGTCGCGCACAAAGTATATGAGCATTTTCTGCAACTTACTTTTGCCGACCTTCAGATTCGGTCCTCAGTCAAGTGGGAGCCACCACATTGACTACGTCGAGCCCTTCGGGGTTTCTTCTTCCCGAACTCTGAATCTCAATCAAAATTAAACCACATTAAAATGCACATATACTTTGTGCGCGACCTATAGATGAAAATTACACGTAGATCATCACGGAAGCTGCGCTTACGAAGCGCCAATATAGTAATCGCTGTCATCGGCGCGTTGCTGCTTGCGGCGTGCGCCAATATCGGCACTCCCTCGGGTGGCCCACGCGACGAGGATCCTCCTATATTCGTGAGCGGCACCCCCGCCCCCGGTTCGCTCAATGTCAATAAGGAGAAGATTGTGCTTACATTCAATGAGCTTATCAATCTCAAGGATGCTTTTCAGAAGGTCGTGGTTTCTCCCACATCGAAGTCGGTGCCGCGTGTCACTTCGCAGGGCAAACGTGTCACTATAGAGTTCGACTCGCTGGCCCCCAACACAACTTATACCGTAGATTTTGCCGATGCCATAGAAGATAATAATGAGGGGAATCCGCTGCAAGGGTTCACTTACACTTTCTCTACCGGTCCTGAGCTCGATTCTCTCCGCATATCCGGGCGTGTGCTTGGAGCACGCGACATGGAACCCCAGCAGGGCATACTTGTAGGGGTGCAATTGCCATGGACCGGCACTGAGCATCCCGACACGGCCTTCAAGAAGACACGCATGCTGCGTGTGGCCAAGACCGACGACCGCGGCCGATTCACTATACGTGGTCTCGCATCCGGCGATTACCGTGTGTTCGCTCTTGAGGATAAGGATGGTGATTACGCTTATTCATCGCCCGAAGAGAATATGGCGTTTCTTGATGTGACGGTTACGCCCACCACGTCGAGCGCAATAGCCCTCGACACCATATATAATAAGCTGACCGGCAAGATCGACACCGTGAAGCAGCGTGAGCGCACCATATTCCTGCCCAACGACCTGGTGCTCCGCACTTTCAATTCAGGTCTGCGCCAGCAATACATCACCAAATATGAGCGACAGGACTCCACCCGTCTGTTCCTGAAATTCAACACGAAGCGTGATTCCATGCCGCGCGTGCGCTTGCTCGGCTATCACCCCGACACTTATATCGGCACATTGGAGCGTTCCGAACGCATGGACTCGCTGGTGTGGTGGATCACGCCGGAGCTGATACGCCGCGACTCGCTGAAGCTTATCGTAGACTATGTACGCACCGACCAGACTTTCAAGCCGAAAGCCATCTCAGACACTCTCGATTTCTTCACGAAGCGTCTCCCGGTGCCCAAGAAAAAGAAGAATGAGAAGAAGCCGAAGCTCTCCGCGGCTGACTCAATCGCAGCCATCACCACATCGTTCAAGATGCTCACTACGGCTCAGCAGGATGTGCATCTGCCGCTCCGGTTTGAGGTGCCGGCACCGCTCGAACGCTTCGACTCCACGGCCATACATCTATCCATGATGGTCGACTCACTCTATGTGCCTGTGACCAAGAATTTCATATTCTCGCGTCCGGAACAGGGAAATCCTCGCTTGTTTGCAGTTGATTATGAGTGGGATTATGGCGGCAAGTACAAACTCGAGATTGACTCTCTTGCCGCCACCGACATCTATGGCAAGCCTACGCGACCGTTGCAGCATGAGTTTACGGTCAAGGAATCGGGCGAGTATTGCTCGCTGCTTTTCCATCTTAACGGACTCCCTGCCGATGTCCCTGCATTTGTGGAGTTGCTCAATGCCTCTGATGCGGTGGAACGCACTGAACGTGTGATTGATTCGGAGGCCTTCTTCCCGTTCCTCTCGCCGGGCAAGTATTACGCGAGGGTTATAATCGACTCTAACGGCAATGGAGTGTATGACACCGGTAATTACGACGAGCGTCTGCAACCGGAGTTGGCCTATTACTATCCGAAGCCAATAAATGTAAAGAAAAACTGGGACAAGGAGGAACAATGGAACCTCTGGGAACTTCCTGTTGACATGATGAAGCCGATGCAGGTAACGAAGAACAAGCCGGCTACCGACAAGCGTGCGCGCAACCGAAATAAGGGCAACGACAACACCGAAGAGGAGGAAGAGGACTACTTCGACCCGACGGCTAACCCATTCGACCCCAATGACAAGGCTGCCAAACGCCGTCGCAACCGCACCGCCGGCAGCTATTAATATCATTAAGAAACTATTAAATAATGTTAAAATGGCATCCATATTGGATGCCATTTGTTATATTTGCATTATATCAAAAATTACAATAGTATGCAAGTAGTATCAGCACGTGAATTCCGCTCGAATCAGGGTAAATACCTGAATGCGGCAAAACAAGGGCAATCAGTCATGCTCACATCCCGATATGGGAATTTCAAGATTTCGCCCATCACCGAAGAGGATTCTCTGACCTCGCGTATTTGTGAGGGATTGAGAGAAGTTAAAATGATTGAAGAGGGAAAAGCCCCCTGCAAAACCATAGAGGATTTGCTCGATGAACTTTGAAATTCGCCCGACAACAAGGTTTTCAAAATCAATAAAACTTCTTGCCAAAAGACATCGGTCAATAAAGCAAGATTTGAAGGAATTTGCCAATTCTTTAACGAAAAATCCTTTTCAAGGAGATGAATTAAGTAACGATTAAAAAATAACTTGGGACACAATTAAGACTACAATGGAACATATGA
>CAJTYC010000105.1:4335-6469 GCA_910584185.1 uncultured Muribaculaceae bacterium | reverse complement strand
CGCGACCCTCAGCTTGGGAAGCTGATGCTCTACCAACTGAGCTACTGCCGCATTGTACAAGTGAGATTGTGAGCCTCGGCGATGACCTCGGCGGGTGCTTTCTCTCTTGCGTTGCAAAGTTAATGCAATTAGGCGGTAATTGCAAATTTTAGCTTACTTTTATTTTTGTAGCAACTGCGTTGGCCTGCATCGCCGCCTTGCGTATCGCAGCGTGGCGCACCTTGCCCGAGATGGTCTTCGGCAATTCCTCTACAAATTCTATCACCCTCGGGTATTTGTAGGGCGCCGTGAGGTGCTTTACATGTTCCTGTATATCCTTGGCGAGGGCTTGCTGGTTTGAGTCGCGGAAATCACGCGCCAGCACTATCGAGGCCTTGATCTTCTGGCCACGCACCTCGTCGGGTACACCCGTCACTGCACATTCGACCACCGCCGGGTGCGACATCAGCACACTCTCCACCTCGAAAGGACTGATGCGATAGCCCGAAGATTTAATCACATCGTCGGTGCGCCCTACGAACCATAGATAACCATCCTCGTCGACACGCGCTATGTCGCCCGTATGGTAAAGGCCACCCTCAAATGCTCGCTGCATCGCTTCCGGGTCGTCAAGGTAGCCGCGCGTCAGACCGCAAGGACGATGCCGCCCCTCAAGAAGCACCACTATCTCGCCCTCACCCTCCTCGCCGGGAGCGAGAAGTTTGCCGTCAGGCTCCAGTATGCGGACGTCGTATTCCGGACCCGGCTTGCCCATCGACCCCGGCTTCGGCTCCATCCACGGGAAATTGGCGATGGTCAGCGTCGTCTCCGTCTGCCCGAAGCCCTCCATGAGCTTCAGTCCTGTGAGCCGATGCCATTCCTCAAACACCGACGGGTTGAGGGCCTCGCCGGCAATCGTGCAGTAGCGCAGCGACGACAGGTCATACGACTTTACATTCTCCTTAATCATAAACCGGAAAATGGTGGGTGGAGCGCAGAACGAAGTGATGCGGTATTTCTCAATCATCCTAAGCAGGTCGGCTGCCACAAACTTCTCGAAGTCATATACAAATACCGTGGCGCCGGCGATCCACTGCCCGTAGAGCTTCCCCCATACGGCTTTGCCCCAGCCCGTGTCGGCCACCGTGAGATGCAGCGAGTCGGGCGTAAGGTTGTGCCAAAAAGATGCCGTGATGATATGGCCGAGAGGATATAGAAAGTCGTGGGCTACCATCTTCGGCTCGCCCGATGTGCCGGAGGTGAAGTAGATTAGCGAGATATCCTCGTTGCGGTTTACATGCTCGGGGCGCACCCAGTCGGAGGCCCGCTCCAGTCTCTTGTCAAAGTCTAACCAGTCTGAAGGAATGCCTTTGCCGGTCATCACCACATGCTCCACAGTGGGGCATCCGGGGAGTGCCTCGCCGATATTCTTTACAATTGATGGCTCGCATGCTGCCACTATGGCCACAATCCCGGCTTTGTTGCACCGGTAGCGGATATCCTTGGCAGTCAGTAAGTGTGTGGCCGGGATAGCTGTTGCCCCCAACTTGTGCAGAGCTATGATGGCAAACCAGAACTGGTAGCGTCGCTTGAGCATCAGCATTACCCTCGACCCTCGGCCTATGCCCAAGGCTGAGAAATAACTGGCGGCACGGTCGCTGTAATGCTTTATGTCGGCAAACGTGAAACGCTTCTCAGTGCCATGCTCGTCAGTCCATAGCAAAGCCACCTTGTCGGGATTGGCGGCGGCCTGTGCATCTACCACGTCATAGCCGAAATTGAAATTTTCCGGCACCTCTATCTTGAAGTTACGCATGAAATCTTCATAACTCTCAAAATCACATCTATTGATAAATCTTTTCAACATAATCAGAACGAAAAAATGGTTAGACAACAAGTTTGCAAATGAATAAATCATTCGTGCGGCAAATGTAGTAATTTTAAAACAAACAACCAAAAATATTGGCAAAATGTTGCAAATAATTTAAACCTGCTATAAAATGTTGCATATAATTTGTTAAAGTGTGCAATATTTTCCAATGCAGATTGCACAATGTCAGCAAAAGCGTGCAGTGTCATGTCGCAGACCAAGATTTGCGATAATTGGCGAAATTTGCGATAAGAAACACTATCAGTAGGGGTGAATCGCAAATTA
>CAJTYC010000105.1:0-4235 GCA_910584185.1 uncultured Muribaculaceae bacterium | reverse complement strand
CGCAGATTACGCAAATTCGTTGAACTGGCGACTCCTGAAACAAGTGTCAGACCAAGATTTGCGATAATTGGCGAAATTTGCGATAAGAAACACTATCAGGGGTGAATCGCAAATTACGCAGATTACGCAAATTCGTTGAACTGGCGACTCCTGAAACAAGTGTCAGACCAAAATTTGCGATAATTGGCGAAATTGGCGATAAGAAACACTATCAGTAAGGGTGAATCGCAAATTACGCAAATTACGCAAATTCGTTGAACTGGCGACTCCTGAAACAAGTGTCAGACCAAAATTTGCGATAATTGGCGAAATTGGCGATAAGAAACACTATCAGTAGGGGTGAATCGCAAATTACGCAGATTATGCAAATTCGTTGAACTGGCGACTCCTAAAACAGGTCGGTGAACAAGATTTGCAATTATTTGCGATAAGAGTTTCAAACGAAATTTAGTGACATTATACTTAATATAGATTGCTGACGTTATGTAAGAGGGTTGTTACGCAAATTGCTGATTTATGACTGACAATAACGAGGAGATTTTTCCGGTGGTTGACGAGGAGGGCCGCGTGGTGGGCAAGGCTACACGCGGCGAGTGCCATGGCGGATCCATGCTGTTGCATCCGGTGGTGCATCTGCATCTTTTCAACAGCGATGGCCAGCTCTACCTACAGAAGCGTCCCGACTGGAAGGATATCCAGCCCGGCAAGTGGGACACTGCCGTGGGTGGTCATGTGGATTATGGCGAGGAGGTGACTGATGCCCTGCGCCGTGAGGTGCGTGAGGAGTTGGACGTCACACGTTTTCTGCCCGAAAAACTGACTCATTACGTGTTTGAGAGTAGCCGCGAGCGTGAGCTCGTCAACGTGTACCGCACTGTTTACGACGGTCCGGTCACCCCAAGCGAGGAGACTGACGGTGGCCGCTTCTGGACAATTGCCGAAATAAAGGACTCCCTCGGCAAAGGCATCTTCACTCCCAACTTCGAGCAGGAATTCCTCAGACTCGGATTTTGAATTTACGGGCGGTTAATGTAGGTTTTGAGATTAGACTCGGCCAATTTTGCATGTGCGGTGTTATATATTTATAAGGTGTAATAAATGTTGCATCACAACCCAAAAGAAATTACTGATAAGAAATATGAATATAGAAAACGAAATAGACCCTCAGGTAGAGATAATGCCGCAAGAAGAGGGAACGACAGCCGAAGTGAATACCGAAGAAAAAGCTGGAGAGAAGGCTGAAGAAAAAGCTGAAGAGAAGGCTGAAGAAAAGGCCGAAGAAAAAACCGAGGCTGTTCGAACATTTGCAGACCTTGGTGTGGAGCCACGTCTGCTTCGTGCCATCGGCGAACTCGGCTTCGAGCATCCCATGCCCATTCAGGAGATGGTTATCCCTCACTTGCTGAGCAAAGAGGGTGATGTGGTGGGACTCGCCCAGACCGGCACCGGCAAGACCGCAGCGTTCGGCCTCCCCACGCTCCAGCGCATCAACGTGAAACTCAACAAGCCCCAGGCTCTGATAATAGCCCCAACGCGTGAACTCTGCCTGCAGATAGCCGGCGACCTTGCAGACTTCTCCAAATATATCGATGACCTCCGCGTGATACCGGTATATGGAGGTTCGAGCATCGACAGCCAAATCCGTGCTCTGCGTAAGGGCGCACAAGTGATTGTGGCCACCCCCGGCCGCCTTATCGACCTCATAAAGAGGGGAGAGGTGAAGCTCGACGACGTGCATACGGTGATTCTTGACGAAGCCGACGAGATGCTCAACATGGGCTTCCTCGATGACATCAACGAGATTCTCTCGCATGTGCCTGAAGAGCGCAAGATGCTCATGTTCTCCGCCACCATGCCCAAGGAGATTGCCGGCATAGCCAAGCGGTTCATGCACGACCCTGTGGAGTTTGTGGCCGGCAACCGCAACGAGGGCACCAAGAATGTGCGCCACATATATTATGTGGTGAAGGCACACGACAAGTATCTCGCCTTGAAGCGCGTGGTCGATAATAGCCCCAACATCTACGGCATCGTGTTCTGCCGCACCAAGAAGGAGACTCAGGAAATCGCTGATAAACTGATAGCCGACGGCTACAATGCCGACTGTCTGCACGGTGACCTGAGTCAGGCGCAGCGCGACTTGGCGATGAAAAAATTCAGGGACCATGTGACGCAGCTGCTCGTGGCCACCGACGTGGCCGCCCGCGGCCTCGATGTGGACGACCTGACCCACGTGATCAACTACGGCCTGCCCGACGACGTGGCCGTATACACACACCGCAGCGGACGTACGGGCCGCGCCAACAAGACCGGCGTGTCGGTGTCAATCATACATGTAAAAGAGAAGGGCAAGATTCGCCAGATAGAGAAAATCATTGGCCGCGAGTTTGAGTATCTGAAGGTGCCTACACCGGAGCATATCATAGAGAAACAACTCTACAACCTTGCCGACCGTCTGGAGCGTGTGGAGGTCAACGAGGCCGAGATTGAGAAATACCTGCCGGGAGTGCGCAAGAAACTCGAATGGCTCAGCGAGGAGGACCTGCTGAAGCGTGTGCTCTCGCTCGAGTTCAACAGGCTTTTGGCATATTATCAGAATATGCCCGACATTGACCTCAACGAGACCGACAAGCGTTCGAAGCGTGCCGAGCGCGAGCGCCCATCGCGCCGCGAGAAAGACCGCCGCGACGCCGAGCAGGGTTACGCACGCATCATGGTCAACATAGGCAAGGCCGCCGGCTTCTTCCCCGGTAACCTGATGGAGCTTGTAAACCGCAACGTGAACGGTCCCAAGCCGGAGATAGGCCGCATAGACCTGATGCCCGGCTATACTCTTTTCGACGTGCGTCAGGAGGATGCAAAGCGCGTGCTTAATTCGTTGAGGCATGCCACATTCTTCGGCGACCGCATCCATGCCGAACTTGCCGAAGATGGCCGCGATTACAGTTCAGAGTCGCGTCCCCGTCCCCGCAAGAAGCGCAAGGAGGGTGCCGGTGACGAACCGAAGTCAAGACCCTTGCTCCATAAAGGTAAGGAAAAGAAGGCGAAGGCCACCAAGTCTGAAAAGAAAAAAGGAAAGAAGAAAGATAAGTCAAGTAAGCCGAAATATAACGGCAGTTACGAGATGTTTTACAAAAAATAACGAGTGATGAAAAAGTTTGCTATTGCGCTGTTGCTGAGCTTGGTGTTGCCATGGTGCGTGTGCATGACTAAGGCTTCTGCTCAGAATAATGACACTACGGCTGCCTTTACAGCTTCAGATGCGTTTGTGAAGTTGCCGGCCGGCACGCTCGACCTCCTCACCACCTCCATGCGCAAGGACCTGCTCGACTATTATCGCAACGACAGCATATACCGCGTGCGCAACGCCATGCAGGGGCTCTCGTATCTTGAGCGGCCGGTCACCGACCAGTATCTCAAGGTGCATCTCACGCATGTCACCACGCTGACCTTGCGGTTGCTCCAGTCGAAAAAGGGGCCGGTAGTTATGTCGATATACACAGTGGGCGACAGCATCCAGGCACACGACAGCGAGATAGACTTTTTCGACAGCTCCATGACTCCGCTCAAGCGCGACAAGTTGATCAAGCTCGCCTCGACCGAGGACTTCCTCGACACCAAGGGCCTTGACAGGCATCAGAGTGACGAACTGATAGGCCTTGTGCCCTTCCCGACGGTAGAATACTGCATCGGCGAAACCGGTGACACGCTCACCGCTCGCCTCACCGCAGGAGAATTTCTCGGCAAGGAGACAATGGAGAAGCTGAAACCTCACCTCATAAGCGAACGGAAATACCTCTGGGACGGCTCAAAGTTCAAACTGATACCCTTGAAATAGTTGCATGAGCAGCCGGTAAACTGACGGCCAAACCCTCCGTAAGGTTGAAAAACTATGTTTTATAACAGTATAAAAAGTTTTGCTATTTAGCTGAAAGGTTGTATTTTTGCAATACCAAAAAACAGTCATACTGATAATGGTAGAATTTTAGTTAAACAAATCAGCAAACCTTAATACCGAAGATTTAAGTCTAATACCTGAAAACGGAAGAACGAAGAAATGCAAAACAACAGGGTAATTGATTAAATTGACCTTAATCGAAACCAGAGAGATTCCGACGTGAGTCGCACATCATCTAAGCGGGCAATATGCTAAGGCATGTTGCCCGTTCCCTATGTTATCCGTGTCGTCGCCGGAGGCTCCTCCCTCCCGGTGGCTTCGCGTTGGGAAAAGTGTC
>CAJTYC010000104.1 GCA_910584185.1 uncultured Muribaculaceae bacterium | reverse complement strand
GTAACCTTCTGATCCGTAGTCAGATGCTCTATTCAGTTGAGCTAAGGAGCCTTGCTATCGTTCCCGATTGCGATTGCAAAATTAGTACTTTTTATCGAAACCACCAAATTTTTGGTGATTTTTTTCGTTAAAATTTATCACCTCCGATGCTAAATTTAACATATTTCACTAATTATCAGTATCTAATATTTTCATATTTTTTAATCGTCGATTATGCTCAGTCTAAATATTCCACCGAACAGCTACCTTTTATGCCTTCGATGGGGGGATGAATCTTTGTCACCTTCACTTTGACACCGTAAGACGTGGGCCATTTTTGCTTTATCGTGTCGGCTATTGACTTTGCCACAGACTCGAGCAGCAGCCACTCACGGCCCATATGTACAGCCACTATCTCATATACATCGGCATAGGAGATTGTGGTATCGAGTGACTCCGACACAAAATTGCCGGAGTCTATCTTCATGCTTACGTTTACTTCGAAGTCATTGCCATTTTCGCGTTCGAAATCAAAGACGCCTATTCGGGCGCAGAACTTAAGCCTTTCGAGTCTTATTACAAATGACATAATTAAGAGCAGACGGGTATTTTGTCGATGCGGCGCTGGTGACGGCCTCCTTCGTATTCGGCTGCGAGGTAGGCATCGAGGATTTTCACAGCCTCCTCCTTGGTGATGAACCTTGCCGGAAGCACGAGGATGTTGGCATTGTTATGCTGTTTGGCCAATGCCGCGAGTTCCGGAAGCCAGCAGAGCGCTGCACGTATGCCCTGATGCTTGTTGAGGGTCATCTGAATGCCATTGCCGGAGCCGCACATGGCAACACCGAATGCACACTCGCCACTCTCCACTGCCTCTGCGCAGGGATGCGCATAGTCGGGATAATCACACGATTCGGTGGAGTGAGTGCCGAAATCCACACATTCATAGCCTAAGCTTTCCATATAGCCGATAAGGAACTCCTTGAGTTCGAAGCCGGCATGATCACTTGCGAATGCTACTTTCATAATTAAGTATTAAGTATGAGTTATGAGTTATGAGGTAAGCTAACGAATATGACTATTCCCTAAATTGGGATGTTGTATGACTCGTTATCTTATTCTTATTCTTCTGCTTTCAGGCGAAGCGTTCGTTTTTGAAGGCGAATCGCACCATGAAATAGTTCAGTGGTACGCATATGGCGAGTGCCGGAAGCAGGGCCAACGTCGGTCCAACTATACCCTTGAAGATAGCCACGAATCCCGTCTGCATGCCCATGTTGATGAGGTGACTCACCGTGAAAGCGAGCCCTTTCTTGGCGTTCGGGGTGCTCTTGAACGTGAAGAAACTCGAGAGCAGGAAATTGGCCACGAAGCTGATGGCATAGCTTATGATTGTACAGACCACAGCCGGCACACCTACGGCGTGCAGAAACACGACATACATGCCATATTGAAGCACCGTGCAGAAGCCACCGGTGAGCGCGAAGCGAATAACCTCGGCGCGACGGTTGCCGCTGCGCAATAGCTTGCTGAGCTTATTATGCTTGGCAACTTGCCCGTTATTCACCGTCATCTCCTCGACCTGCTGCATGACTATTCGTTCTCGTTGCTATTTTGACACTCGCTCGCCACTTCCTTATTGATCGAGTCAATATAATCAAGGAGTTCGTCGCGCCCCTTACCCTTTTCCGATGATGTCACGAACACCGGCGGGAGCTTCGACCACGTGAGCTTAAGCTCATTGCAATAGGCATCTACATTGCGTTGTGCGGCCACCGGGCCGAGTTTGTCGGCCTTGGTGAAGACGATGGCGAAAGGCACATCATGCTCACCGAGCCAATCCATGAACTCCATATCAATCTTCTGAGGATTGTGGCGTATGTCGACAAGCACGAAGAGACAGGTGAGCTGCGAGCGGTCGAGCACATAATCCTGAATCATCTTGGTGAGCTTCTCGCGCTGGTCCTTGCCACGGGCCGCGAAACCATAACCGGGCAAGTCCACAAGATACCACGCGCCATCATTGATGGAGAAATGATTTATTAGCAATGTCTTGCCCGGAAGCTGAGAAGTCTTGGCCAACTTCTTGTTGCGCACGAGCATATTGATGAGCGAAGACTTGCCCACATTGGAGCGGCCTATAAAGGCATATTCAGGTACCGAAGATGCCGGACATGTTGCCACCGTGGGTGAACTTATCACAAATTTAGAATTCTTTATTTCCATGGTTCAAATTTTTTGAGACCGGCTCTTAGCAAGCTTAAAAACAGCAGGCGTGCAGGGATATCAGAGCGTCGTTAGAATTGGCCATCGGCACGAAAAACTCAGAGAAATCCTCGCTGCCGTTGGCTGAATGGTTCACTGCCGCCACTTCGATATCATTATCGGCGAGCGACTTCTCGAGCTTACCGCGCAAACCCTCTATCTTGTCGAGTCCATGGCCCACCACCGTAATCATGGAGAGATTGCCTACAAAACCCGGCATACATTGGCCATCGGCATGGCAAGAACCCGCATAGTCACGAAGCACCTTCTGAGCCATGTCGGCATCAGCATCCTTTATGGCGATGAAGGGAGTGCCGAGGCTATTGCCGCCACACACCGTCTCTATGCCATGCTTGCAGAGCAGGTCAGAGAGTTCACGCATCCTCCCCTCCGAAGCACCATTGCAGCGGCACATGATGAGGGCCACATCTTTCATACAGGCTAAGCCGCAGACTCCGGCCACATCCGTGGGTGCCTCAGCGCCTATGAGAGTGCCGGGGGCCGCCACATTGTGGGTATTAAGCACGCGCATCGGTATGCCGGCCTCCATGACCGGACGAATCGTAGGAGTATAAATCACCTTGGCGCCATGACGGCAAAGCACATTGCTCTCGGGATAGCTCATGAAATCGATGACTCGGGCATCCTTCACAATGCGCGGGTCGGCAGTCATGAAGCCATCCACATCAGTCCAAATCTCCAGCACCTCGGCACCGGCGGCCTCGGCTATCAGTGCGGCGGTGAAATCACTGCCGCCACGCCCCAAATTGGTTATCTCGCCCGTGTAGACATCGCGCGAGATAAATCCACCCGTCACCACCGTGCGGGGGAGATTGCCGGCAAACCGCTCCCTGATCAGAGAGCGCGTCTGGCCGGCAGCGAGCACATCGCGTCCATACTCCTTGTTGGTCTTTATGAAATCGAGAGGATCAGCATGCTCCGCATCGCGAAGTATATTGGCCACCATTATCGAAGACATGCGCTCACCGAAACTGACTATACGGTTGAGCACCTTGTCGGGAAGACAACCAATGAGCGATACCCCCATATAGATATCCTCGAGTTGCGATAGAAACTCGGCCACAGTCTGGCGCACATCGGAGCGGCGCTCGCGCGGCACGAGCGTATTGATTATATCAAAATGGCGCTGAGCCATCAGCTTCATGCTTTGACGGAAACCCTCATCGCCATTGGCAGCCATACGGGCGGTCGATATGAGACCGTCGGTAAGGCCTCCGAGCGCAGACACAACCACGATGCCCGGCTCCTCAAGTGAGTCTACTATATTCTTGACATTAAGGAGACTATCAACAGTTCCAACGGAAGTCCCCCCAAATTTCAATACCTTCATGTGTCAAATTTTATGCAAATTTAGCAAAAAGTAACGACAACGAGGAGATAACCTGTGAAAAAAAGTTCGAATCCGCCTAATAAATTATTCGTAAACGCGCTTATACCAATCGAGCGTGCGGTAATACTTCTCCTCTTTAGAGTCAGTCGCCTTATAATAATGAGTGCTAAGTCCGGATATAAGCGTAACATCCCACTGATGCTGGTTAAAATTCTTGCCGAATGCAGCAGAATAGACCACGGCATCAGCCACCGCACTCTCAAGATTGGCAGCAGCCGAGGTGTCACCATTGAGCGAGGCGGTCAGCGAGAAAAACTGACGGAAATCATAGAAAGGCCAATTGCGCGAGCGAGAGTAATTGAGCAGCACCGACTCCGACGGGCGAGATTCGCCGGTCTTCAAGGCAATGCGGGCAGACTCCGCGAGCGGTTCAATCTTCGACATGTCTATCACAGCCACCGTGACCGGATCCTGATTGGCTGCATAATGGGCATAGAAAGCCTTCGCACCTCCCACTACATCGGGTGTGTCGCGCAGCAGATAAGGCAATACCTCGTCATATTGCATGCCATCTTGCCAAACCTCGGTGGGATAACCCACAAACGTGGAGCACTTGTCGCGAAACTGATACACAACCTCAATGCCGGTCATGTAGCAGCAATCGAACCAGATGGTCTGAAACTTATGGTCGGGCACGGCTTTGGCCAACTCGCTGATGGAAGTCCAATCGAGCTTTGAGCCGGTAGGGTTATACTCGCCGCCATAGCCTTTCGGCTTGATTGGCGCATTGAGCTGATGGTCGGAGAAGTCGGGGCGCCAAGACATGCCGTGGCCCCAAAATATCAAATCGTATGCAGCATTGGGAAAGAGAGTGAGTGCATAATCTATAACATCGGCTATACGGTCGGGGTGAGTGGAAGGGACATCGCGCCGATATGATTTCCGCTTCACGAACTCATACTCGCCTTGCTTGGAGGCAGCATTGACCTTGCTCTTTACTGCTTCATATATGCCACACTCCGAATCAGACTCCGTGTAATACACCAAGAGCCGACAATCGGGATTGTCGACAGAAGAGAGAGCCGTCAGCATCTCCCTATAGTCATCCTTGAAATCGTAAGCAAGGCTGCTATTGTTGACAGCATATACGAGAATTGCTCGTTTTACATCACGGGCATCGGGCGTCTTGCCACCATCCGGTTCATGGTGACCACAAGCTGTGGCAATCACCAAGAGAGTCGCAAAGAGTAAGTGTTTAAATAGTCGCATATTGTAATAACGCAAGGAAGGCCTTTGCAAGTATACAACTTGCAGAGGCCTTCCTTCTTATTTTTATTTTTCTTTATGACATTTTGACGACTTGATATCTTGTCATTATGACATAATGTCATTTTGAATTTTTATCACTTCACGCCGAGGTCTTCGAGTACCTGGTCGATGTGCTTGTCGGCAGCTGCGACTGTTGCCTCATACTGTGACTTGTCGGTGAAGTCTTCGCGCACCTCCACATAGAACTTAATCTTGGGTTCGGTGCCTGAAGGACGCACTGAAACTTTATCGCCGGCTTCGGTGAAGAACTGAAGCACATTTGATGTGGTGGGGAAATCGAGTTTAGTGGTCTCGCCTGTCTTGAGGTTACGGCAATTGAGGTCAGAGTAATCCTTGACAAGCACGATAGGGCTACCTGCGAGTTCCTTGGGAGGATTCTCGCGGAAGTTCTTCATCATGGCCACAATCTCCTCAGCTCCTGACTTGCCGGGACGCACCACGCTCACGCCACGTTCGCGCGAGAAGCCATATTGTGCGTAGATGTCTATAAGCAGTTCATAGAGGTTCATACCCTTCTCGGCAGCCCACGCTGCGCATTCGGCTATGAGAGAGTTGGTCGATACGGAGTCCTTATCGCGTACGAAAGTCTCGGGCAGGAAGCCGTAGCTCTCCTCGCCGCCACCAAGATAGCGACCCACACCCTCCTGATTGCGCATCACATCGGCAATCCACTTGAAGCCGGTGTAGCAGTCGAAGAGACGGATATTGTTGGCATCTGCAATGCGCATGATTGATTCGGTGGTAACGATAGTCTTGACCACATATTCATTACCCTTGATCAAGCCCTGCTCCACATTCTGCGTGATGAGATAGTAGATAAGGAGCATACAGATCTGGTTACCGTTGACAAGCTGATACTCACCGTTGCCGTCGCGCACCACGAGTCCTACGCGGTCGGCATCGGGGTCGGATGCGAGCACGAGGCTTGCACCTGTCTCCTTAGCCTTGGCAATGCCGAGTGTCATAGCCTCCGAGTTCTCGGGGTTAGGAGAAACCACAGTGGGGAAATCACCGCTCTGAATATCCTGCTCCGGCACATGAATCACATTGTCGAAGCCCCAGAGTTTGAGAGAGTCAAACACAAGGCGGAGACCTGTGCCATGAATCGGAGTATAGACAATCTTCATATCATGGTGTTTCTTATCTATCTCGGGAGCGAGGCTGAGAGTATGGATGTCGGCGAGATACTGGTCGTCTATATCCTTGCCGATAGTCTGAATCAGAGACTCATCGGCGTCAAACTTCACCTGGTCGACCGAAGTGATGGCATTTACATATTCGATGGTCTTCACATCGTGGGGTGCTATCATCTGGGCACCGTCGCTCCAGTATGCCTTGTAGCCGTTATATTCCTTGGGGTTGTGGCTTGCAGTCACCATCACACCGCTCTGGCATCCGAGCTTGCGGATAGCGTAAGAGACTTCGGGAGTGGGGCACGGACCGTCAAAGAGATACACTTTAATGCCATTGGCAGCGAAGACGCGGGCAGTCAGTTCGGCAAACTTACGGGAATTGTTGCGCACATCATGACCGACAGCCACAGAAATCTGGGGCAGCGACTTGAAGCAATCCTTAAGATAGTTGGCAAGACCCTGAGTGGCAGCGCCCACTGTGTAGATGTTCATGCGGTTGGTGCCGGCACCCATTATGCCGCGCAGGCCACCTGTGCCAAATTCGAGATCCTTGTAGAAAGCCTCAATAAGCGGAGTCTTGTCTTCCGCATCGAGAAGGGCTTTCACCTCTGCTCGAGTTTCCTCATCATATTGTTCGCTGAGCCACTTCTCTGCGCGCTCAGTCACGGTCTTCAATAATTCTTCGTTATTCATAATTTATAATTGGGTTAATATATACGTGTTAAGTATTAGTTATTAGGGTGTTCAGTTTGATGTTCCAAAAAACATCATTCAAAACACTTGAAAATTTA
>CAJTYC010000103.1 GCA_910584185.1 uncultured Muribaculaceae bacterium | reverse complement strand
TACTTATTACAGCATCACTTTCTTGCCGTTCACCACGTAGACGCCGCGGGGAAGCTCGATTGTGTTGTAGCCCACATGGAGCTGCACGGGGAAACTCACACCGTCAAGACGGCTCACTGTCAAGGTGCATGCATCAACAGCCTCGACCATGAGCTTACCATCCGACACGCTTATCTTGATAGACTCAGCTGCTGTAACGTTATCCACGCTGCTTGTCGTTACGTAGCCATGGGCATTGTAAACACCTTTGTGCACCAATTTTAAGTCAGAAGTTTTTGACGCGCCACTGTTACTGAAGATTACCATCATGTTGGGGTGTTCGTTGGTCACGGAGCAGCTCAACTTGTAATATCCGGTCTCCGGATCTATGCTAAGATTCTGCCCGGGCCATGCGCCTCCGGAATAGTTCTTATTGCCGTCAGCAGCATCCCACACCCATGCGGTCACATTGCCCCAGTTGGCGGTAGTGTTGTCGAAATATGCTATCCACTCATTTCCTTCCGGAAGTTCAGGCTTGACGATGGGATCGTCCGGAATCTCGCCTGCGCCCTCTATTGTCTTCTGATAGCCAGCAGATGTGTAGTAGCCACCGTTGCGCCATTCAAAGTCGGGAGTCTGCGAGCCACCTGCATTGAAAATCAAACCTGAACCCTCCGGAATCTTGCCCTCACCGGTATATGTCCATTTGTAAATGCCACCCCCCAGATAGGTCATAGTCTGACCTGACCAAGCACCTGCAAACTTACGGTCGTCGGTCTTGCTCCACACATAGGCACGCACACCCTTCCAACCATTGTCAGCTTCAAAGAATACCGCCTGCTCACCTTCGGCCATAGCCGGTTCAACCGGTTCTTCGGGTTCCTCTACATCACCGGAGCCACCACCGCTACCGTTAGGCTTCTGTGTCCAAGTCTCATCGGGCATGGTCTCATCTGCCCATTTCTGCCAAGGCTGGTCCACGGGAGCTGCACCATAAAGATACTTGCCATCCTCACCCACCTTGCCGGGAGCCTTGGTCTTGGTTGTATTGAGCACATAGATGCGCATATTACCTTTACCCTCGCAGTCAGCAGTCAGTGTGCCGTCGGTGACGGTTTTTGTGTCACCGGTTATTGCATCGACATATGTACCGTTGAGCACACCGGTAAATGTGGCATTGCCCGAGATTGTCACCAATACATAAGAGTCGGTTTTCGCATCGGTGTAACGACGTTTGAAGGCCATTGCGCCTTTTGCGCCTTCACAGCCTTCGTTGCTATACTGGCCTTTGCGCAATGCAGGCACAGCTGCACGGATCTTGTTGAGACGCTGTATGTGGCGTGCCAACGGATAGTTGAGTGTAGAGGCCATATTGCCGGTAGCACCGGTATACTCAGCGAAGTCAGTCACGTTGACATCTCCCTCTATGTAGCCGCCGAAATATGCACGTCCTGTATTGCGGAGGGCTTCTACGGCACCCTTGTCGATAGGCTTGCCCTTCTGGAACTCCACTTCCGAACCGTAATAAAGGCAAGGGATGCCACGGAATGTGAACATCAGCGAGAGATTCTCAGCCCAAGTATCCTGCGTGCCGGAGAAGCGATAGTTACTGTCAGGAGCGTAGTCGTGAGAATCCACATAGACCACATTATATGTGGCATCGTTATATAGGTCATCCTGACCGCGGACTCCGTAAGCACCCATTGCCGAGTTGAAGTTCCAATGCATCGCGAAGTCGATTACGCTCATGCCTGAGAAGTCCTTATGGTCAGGGGTATGGTATTCGTTGCCATTGAGCAGGGCGTTGTTGCTCTTGCGCAATATCGACTCTGCATGGCCGGCATCATCCTTGGCTGACTGGTGGCATGACTCCCAGTTTACGTGTCCGCTCACAGTCTCGAAATCATGCGAACCTTCCGTGGCAGTCGGTATGGCCACCACGCTGTCCCAAGACTTCGGGTCCATGTCCCACTCATAATCCTTATTTTCTTTCCAGGTATAGTAGCAGGGCGAAGCATAGTAATGCTCACCGCGATATATCACCTGCGTGGAGCGGGCGCACACCTCACCATACATGAAGAAGGGGGTATCTCCACGCTTGGCCTTGGCCTCAGGGCTTTCGGCGGCTTCCATAAACTGAGGCAGGAAGTTTTTGTTGAATGCAAGGCGAGGAATATGGCCTGCCGTATCGATACGGAATCCGTCAATACCCATCTTGATGAAGCGCGAGTAGCAATCCACGATGTAGCTGCTCACTGCGGGATTCTCGGTGTTGAGGTCCACACAGTCACCGGCTATCTGACCCCACCAGCGGGAGTTGTCATCCCAATCGAACCAAGCCTTATGGTGGTAGTAGTTGTGGATATCGTTGTTTTTGTAGTCGGTATTCTTCATGTAGTCGAGGCGCGACGCATACTGGGCCATAGGGGGCAGGTCGAGATAGTTGTCGGGCAATACGCCACCTTTGCTCTTGGTGCGGGGAATCATAGATGCGTTGATGTCGGCAAGGTCTTTGGTGTAATCCTTGTCAAACATCGGGGCGAGCTGTGCCTCACCGAAGTTGCCGGTGTGCTGAATCACGATGTCGAGGATGAGCTTCATGCCGCGCTTGTGCACCTCATCGATAAGTGTCTGGAACTCCACGTCGGCCTGCTTGGCATCTGCGGTCTTCGACACGTAGCGGTGATCCACCTTTGAGAAGTCCATGGCATGATAACCGTGATAATCGAGTCCGGAACCGTTCTCAACAACCGGGGTAATCCATACTGCTGTGAAACCAAGAGCCTTGATGTAGTCGAGCTTGTCGATAAGGCCCTTGAAGTCACCACGCCACTCGGGATCTTTCTCGTTCAGGACTCCATCCCAGCAATACACATTATTGTCGGGATCACCGTCATAGAAACGGGTTGTCATCGCGAAGTAGATTGTCTCATCGCGAAAGTCTGTGCGGTCGCCCACGAAGGTCGCCGCCTGTGCGCTCATGGCCGCTGTGGATAGCACAGCACCATAGAGCATGCCTCTTAACAATTTCATGGTTAAGTTGATGTAAATAATATGAATGAAAATAATGTAAGGCTAACTATTTTTGCATGACGTGCAGTCCATGCAAAAGTCGTTGCAAATTTACGTTTTTTTTATGAAATTAAGAAATAATTATTAAAAAAATAGCGAGATGGAAATAATTATTAAAAAAATAGCGAGATGAAAACTAAAAAACACCGCATGACTATTGCGCCATGCGGTGTCGATAAGATTATTCTTGCCGGTGTGCTATCAGCCGAGGGGTTCTAGCTGCACTGTGAAGTGACGCATCAGCTCCGCCTCCCAGGTAATCTTCACACCACGGGTAATTTCGTGGCGGCGGTCGTAGACATTCTTCAATGCGGCGGCAATCACATCCATATGGTTGTTGGTGTATGTGCGGCGGCAGATGCAGAGACGTAGGAAGTCATTGCCCCCGAAGCGGTTCTCACGCGTGATGGGGTCGCGGTCAGCAAGAAGGTATCCGATCTCGCATCCGCGCACTCCGGCCTCAAGATAAAGCTCCATAGTGAGGCGCTGAGCCGGAAATTCCTCCTTGGGAATGCGGTCGAGCACCTTGTCGGCGTCGATGAATACTGCGTGTCCACCCACCGGGCGCTGGTAAGGAATGCCATACTCATCGAGCTTCTTGGCGAGATATTCCACCTGCTTGATGCGGGTGTCGAGCATATCGAATTCGGTGTTCTCATCGAGACCAACAGCCAGGGCTGCCATGTCGCGGCCATTCATGCCGCCGTAAGTGAGGAAGCCCTCAAACGGTATCTCATATTTCTTCGCACCTTCATATATATCTTCCCACTTGGTGGCTATGAAACCGCCCATGTTGACAAGACCATCCTTCTTCGACGACATTGTCATGGCATCGGCCAAGCTGAACATCTCACGCACTATCTCCTTGATGGTCCAATCCTTGAACTCAGGTTCGCGCATCTTGATGAAGTATGCGTTCTCTGCAAAGCGGGCAGAGTCGAACACGACTCGCTTGCCATACTTGTCGGCCAAAGCGCGCACGCCGCGCAGGTTCTCCATAGATACGGGCTGACCTCCGGCTGTGTTGTTGGTGATTGTGACAATGATGAAGGGCACCTTATCGGCATCCTTCTCAAGCACTGCCTCGAGCTTCTTGAGGTCAACGTTACCCTTGAAAGGCACCTCGAGCTGAGTATCCTTTGCTTCGTCTACGGTGCAGTCTACCGCCGCTGCCTTGCGGGCCTCAATATGACCCTTGGTGGTGTCGAAGTGCGAGTTGCCGGGCACAACATCACCGGCTTTCACGAGGTGCGAGAAAAGCACATTCTCGGCAGCGCGGCCCTGGTGAGTCGGTATCACATACTCAAAACCGGTGAGTCTTGTGATCACATCGCGAAGCTCATAGAAGCTGCGCGCACCGGCATACGACTCGTCGCCTGTCATCATGGCGGCCCACTGACGGTCGCTCATCGCGCCTGTGCCGGAGTCGGTGAGACAGTCAATGTAGACTGCCGACGAGGGCAACATGAATACGTTGTAATGTGCATCCTTGAGCCACTGCTCACGCTCTTCACGCGTGCTCTTCTTAATCGGCTCCACCATCTTGATTTTCCAAGATTCCGCAAACGGTATTTCCATAATAAGGTTTAGATTTTTCGGCCCACACTTCATCCGGTCAATCATTTTCCTGTCTAAATCAGATATGACACGCTGCGACTGAAGGCCGGCAGGTTAATTCTTTTCGTTTTTGGTTTGATTATCGGCAAATTTACAGTTTATTTTTGCAATATGCAAAATTTTTAGAAAAAATATTTACACATCCATGAACTATCGTAATGCTATTGGATGTTACTTATACGTTAACCTAATATACTCATATAATAAACAAACTCATATAATAAACAATCTCATGAAGGAAACACGGGCCGGCATTGCTCACGGCATTCTGCTTATGGCGTTATTCGCCTGCGCTGCATTTTACATCGCTCAGGCGCAAGTCATGAAATCTCTCTCTTTCTCTCCTCTTATTATCGGCATAATCATCGGCATGATCTATGCCAACTCGTTGCGTATGCACCTGCCGGAGACCTGGACTCCGGGCATACAGTACTGCTCGAAGCGGATTCTTCGCATCGGCATTATACTCTATGGCTTCCGCCTAACGTTTGGCGATGTGCTCGATGTTGGAGCCGCCGCGCTCATTATAGACTGCGTGATAGTGTGCGGCACAATATTTCTCGGCATACTGCTGGGACGTGCGCTAAAGATGGACAAGGAGACTGCGTTGCTCACCTCGGTGGGAAGTGCGATATGCGGCGCGGCGGCAGTCATGGGAGCTGATGCCATAGTCAAACCTAAGGCATACAAGACTTCAGTGGCGGTAGCCACTGTGGTGATTTTCGGCACTATCGCCATGTTTCTTTACCCCATGGCATGGCGTGCCGGTTTTCTTGGCCTCGACGAACAGCAGATGGGCATTTTCGCCGGCTCCACGCTCCATGAGGTGGCGCACGCCGTGGGCGCGGGCAACGCCATGGGCGATGCAGTGGCCGGCACTGCAATCATCGTGAAGATGATTCGCGTGATGCTCCTCGTGCCGGTGCTTCTTGTCATGGCCTGGTGGCTCGCCTCGAAAGCCTCTTCGGAGAGCGGCGCTGCCGGCGGCAAGCGCAAGATCAACATCCCTTGGTTCGCCTTCGGCTTTCTCGCGGTGATCGGTTTCAATTCGTTCAACCTGCTTCCGTCAGAAGCTGTCAACTGGATAAACGAATTCGACACCTTCCTGCTCACCATGGCAATGACGGCATTGGGAGCAGAGACAAGCTTCGACAAATTCAAGAAGGCAGGCGCAAAGCCGTTTGTGCTCGCTGCCTGCCTGTTCGCCTGGTTGCTGGTCGCCGGTTACCTTATGGCCCGCTATCTTGTGCCGGCCTTCTCCTGAGAGACTTCCGGCTCCACTTTCACCTCTTTGGGCTGCAATACTCTATATGTGTTGCAGCCTATAAAGTTTCCGACCACTATCGCTGCATAGAATATGGCGATATCTACCGAACGCCCGGTGATATATTCCAACGGCAACGACGCGATGTAGAATGCGTCGGCCACACAGTGGGGCAAACCGCAGATTATGAATGCCGGTATGCCGAAGAGCAACGGCAACCACTTTCCCTTGGCGGCCGATTGCACCGCGAGTGTCATTATAAAACCGCATCCGATGGCAAGAAGACCGTTGCGCAGCGGTGTAGCCGCAAGCCTTTTTTCCATTATGCCAATGGCACCCTGCTGCATCTCCGGTGTGGAGAAGAGAAGCCCCATAGCCATGCAGCCGAGCACATTGAGCAGCAATATGGAGAGAAGCCATATATAACCACCCTGTTCGCTCTGCGACGCGCGGGGCGACCATACAAACTGCGCCTTGCCCGTAAACAGGTTAAGGCCGAGAGTAATCACGGCGATAAGGCCGAAGGCGAAGAGCACGGCACCGGCCACTCCCCCCACCTTAATATATATGCAGCCACCGAGGCTGATGCAGGCTCCTGCCAAGAGGCCACGCCAAATAAATCCGAAATCTTTCATAATCAAGCAGTCCTTAAATGTCCGAAGCATGCGTAAAAAATTTACGCAGATGAAGTTGTTTAAACTTACGGTTGCAAAATTAGCGAAAATTATTAAATTTTTCGCCAAAAAATTTGGTGGATTCAAAAAAAGGCATTAACTTTGCACTCGCAAAAGGGAAACAACCCGGAGCCAATGCAGCGAAAAGCCAAAGGCAATGGTTTTGAATCTCTTGAGCAAACAAATTCGGGGTGTAGCTCAGTCCGGTTTAGAGTACGCGTCTGGGGGGCGTGTGGTCGCAAGTTCGAATCTTGTCA
>CAJTYC010000102.1 GCA_910584185.1 uncultured Muribaculaceae bacterium | reverse complement strand
AGTCAAGCCTGCTGAACAGCCACTTGACGCCTATTAGATGTTGAAGTTGGGTTAGGTATAAGCCTGCACACTGTGAGCCGCCACCGTCAGAACATAATTGCCAAACTGAAAGTGCGCAATTCAGCAGAGGCCTTGCCTTCTCTGGTTGCCTGACTTGATTGGAATTCCCGGACTTTGGTTAGCCATTCCTGCTTCAGAGTTGCTGACGTTGGCAGTGATTCTAACTGTCTTTTACAAGTCAAAGGCTTTGCAATTTGATACTATCAATAGTTGAGAATGCGACCAAAATCGTGCCAGTCACCAATCATTTCGCCTTTGGCACTTGCCTCGATCAATTAATCTTCAAACTCTTTTTGTATTTTCTTGGGTAACTTTCCTCTAACGTAGGAATATGCCCGGTCAATCAATTCTTTGGCTACGGTATTGGGTATGGGCGATTCATTGAGGTCGAATTGAATCATGTGGCGTTTATGCCAGTGCCATGCCTGACAGACGTATGAACATTTGTCAATGACTTCATCAAACTCGTCGGGATTCCATTTCAGCTGAACCACGTTGCCAAGCACAAGTGCGAGGCAGCAGAATATCTTTCCGCCTATCCGAAACACAACATATTCCGGGCCGAAGGGCATATCTTCCGTAGCGAAAGGCTTCGACAGACAGTAATTGCAAATCTGCTCAATGTCCATAAGCCTTTCGATATTTTGTCGGCTGGCATTGAGGGCATGTGCAACCGATGAGATGTGGATTCTCGGCTCATGATTCGATGAAGCCCGATGGTCTTCACACGCCTGTGCCATCATCCGTGGCATGGCTGCCACAAGCTCACCGACCGAATGGGAGATAAAAATAAGCCGCCCTTATGGGTAAAATTTTTATGAGATGAGCTCTTATCCAATATGACTTTTGTATTGAATAAATTTTTATGCTTCCTTAGACTTATCCGTGTAATATATTGACTGTTTTTTTGCGAGATGAGGCCTTGGCTTCAGTGGCAGTCAGTCGAGTGTCTGGACTCCTCCGCCGTTTACCATTAGTGTCTGGCCGCTTACCCAATTAGATATGGGCGAAGCGAAGTATAGCACCGCGCCGGCAATGTCATCGACTTCGCCTAGACACTTAATCGGGGTATGTGCAAGCATTTTCTGCATGATTTCCGGGGTCAGCACCGTGCTCAGGGCACTCGTGCGAGTTGCACCGGGACCCACGTTGTTTATGCGTATGCCCATCGGGCCGTAATCGCAGGCGAGGTTCGAGGCCAGATGATTGAGGGCGGCCTTCGATGAACCGTATATTGCCATGCCCGGGTCATTGTTCAGGCTGCTCATAGAGCTGATGTTGATGATGCTGCCATAGCCTGATTTTTCCATATGCGGAGCCGCATACTTGCAGAGCGACCATGGAGCAAATACATTAATGTCATATATACGTTCCACATACGCACGGTCAATCTTAAATGGATTTTCCCTGCCGCCACCTCCCATACCGGCATTATTGACAAGGATATTGACAGTGCCATACGTCTGCACCGCCAAGTCTACGAGAGCCTTGAGGTCTTCCTCCTTTAGCACATTGCACACGGTGGGAATGGCCACCCCTCCTGAACTTTTTATCTCTTCAGCTACCGCCGTAGCCTTATCCAATGAAATGTCGCTCACTACAACACTTGCTCCGGCGGCAGCCAAAATGCGGCAAGAAGCCTTGCCTATGCCATCGCCGCCGCCTGTCACAATTGCCACTTTTCCTTTTAAATCAAATAAACTACATATATCCATAATATAACTATTTGCAATAGAAACAATCAATCTGCAACAAAGGTTGATTTAAATACGGGGAGTTTCGGTGACACAATCATCATTGTCGTTAGCTCGTCGACCGAAAGCGAAATAAATAATTACATTGCAAATTGTATCGTAAAAATATTCCATCAGGTGTGAAGACATCTGTCGGATTAACCTATATGCAAATTATGAAAAACTTATTGAGTATCACATCATTGCTTGCAATACTGGCTGCAATGACCAACTGCGGCGGCACCAAGAGTGCCGGTGACGATGCCTCGGCAATTGCGGGACGCGATGCAGCCAAGTAAAAGAAAGAACTTCAGGGAGACACAACTTCACTCCACGTACTTTCCAACCAATCAGGCCGCCCTCGACTCCCCCATCTCGGTGATGGAGACTGCCGGAGAAGGTGGCGCATGGGGCATGGCCCTATTAGCAAGCTACTTTGTGAACAACACTGAGGAACGCACATTGCCCGACTTCCTGGAGGCAGATGTATTTGCCGGCGAACTCGGCAGCCGCATAGAGCCGGAAGCAGCCGATGTGGAAGGATTCAACAAATATCTCGGTAAACGGTCCAAACTCCGCGGCGCATCGGTTTAATCCCTGATTTTATCAGGGATTCAGCAAGACTCAAAAAATTAATAGGGATTGCGTTTTTAACATTCCGGGATCCAGCGGTCGGGCAAAAGTGCCCGTTTGCCGACATCGTCAAGGCTGGTTCGCATCTTTCGGAACAGAGAGCACAGATAGTCGAAGGGGTTGTTGTTGTTGAGCCGGCAGCTCTCTACATTCCCCTATATCTACACCATGGCTCGCGAAGCCTACGACACCGGCATCTCCATATGCCGTCCGCTTTATTACGATTTCCCCGAAACAGAGGAGGCATACTCATATGAAGGTGAATATATGTTTGGCAACGACATTCTCGTAGCACCAATCACAGAAGCAGCAGTCAATGGAGTCAGCACCAAGCAGATATGGTTTCCTGTAGGCAAGTGGTGGAGCGCAGCCACCAACGAGCTGATAGAAGGGCCGTGCGTCAGAAAGATGTCGTTTACACAAGAGCAGATTCCCTACTTCTTCAAGCAGGGCGCAATGATACCGTTCAACCCTGAAAGCGTGAAGAATGTAACTGAGCATCCCGACGATTTGATAATCAATGTGGTGGCCGGTGCCAATGGCGAGACATCACTCTATGAAGATAACGGCAACAATGCCGATTATGACAAAAACTATGCAGTAACCAAGTTGGTGAGTACATCTAACGGCACTGAAGATGAGTATGTGATTGAGCCAAGAGTGGCAACCGGCAAAGTGAGCGGGCTTAAAGACTCACGTGCATATACCTTCAAAATCTACAACTGCAACGCACCTGAAAGCATCTCAATATCGGGCAATGCTGTGAGTGCCGACAAATATGAATATGATGCAAAATCAAAGACTCTCACACTTCGCGTCGCATCGACCAACTGCAACAATGAGCTTCGCATAAAGGTGAAACAGCAGTCGTCGGCAGTTGCTAACGTGATTGCAGACAACGGATACAGCTTTAAATATAACTCCGACACAGAATGTGTAGAGGCTTCATTTGGCAAGAAACTGGATTCGGTGGACCTTTCGCTCTGCAATCTCACAGGCCAGATGTTTGCTAACTACAGATATTCAAATGTAGATGCAATATGTGAGAATATATCTGAATTGCCTGAGCAGTTCTACCTCTGCCGCATCGTTACCGGCAATTCTGCCATTTCCACCAAATTCGTAAAATAAGCATAGATATGAGAAGATTAGAATTGACATGTGCAATAATCCTGTCGGCATTCGCTGCCAACGCTCAGGATTTAAGCAACTCCATAGAATATAGCCAGCTCTACATAGTGGGGCCGGCGACCACCGCCGGTTGGAGCGACACCCAGGCTCTTGAAATGAGAAAAATAGACAATGGAGTGTTCGAATGGGAAGGAGAACTGAAAGGAGCTGAAGAGTTTAAGTTTCTGAACACTAAAAGCTGGTATAAAAACGTGCTTTCAGCCGCTCCAGATGTCACTGTGGAACTCTCCAAGTCTTACAATCTCGACTTCTACGCCGCGTGGGATTTGAATGGTAAGGATTGGAAATTCAAGATGCCCCAAACCGGCGACTATCGGGTAATCGTTGACTTGCGCAACATGAAGATGAGCGTGACGGAGGCAACTTCGGGAGTGCCCTCTGCCGAGAAGCTCTATGTGACCGGGTCGGCCGTAGACAACCAAATCATCGAACTCAATGACATGTATGATGTGGAGTTCAAGAAGACGGTATCGTGCAAGCCGGGTAATGTGTTGCTCATCAACACTCCTCAAATATCTGACAAAACTGTATATTACGGTCCGATGTATGACGATGTAGACTTATCTTTCGGCAAAGGCATGACCTCAGGCATGAAGGCCGTCGATAAGGATTCCCGAGGTTGGAGCGTGGCAACCAAGGGAGACTACACTCTATATGTTGATAAGAACAATATGGCATATCAAGGACGCAAATTTACACCGCGCCCGGTGCTCTATATAGTGGGAGGTTGCTGCGAACTTAACTGGAACTACTGGGATGAGAGCAACAAGAGATTTATCCCAAATCCGGACTCTCCCGAAGAACTTATATGGCAGGGAGAACTCCGTGTCGGACAGGAAGAGGAACCCAACAAATTTAAGATACTTACAGCAGAAAGTTGGACAGAGGAGACTTATCACCCATATGTGGCCGACATGCTTGCCGAAGGCTTGAGCGATGCCCGAATCTCCGGTGGAGATGACCTCAAATGGACCATCGCTAAAGATGGCATCTATCGTCTGACCGTCAACACTAAAGATGAGACTCTCAAATCAGAATACTTGGGTGCTTCGACCGAGGAGGCTACTCCGAGCAACGGCAACAACTCCGCATCGGTAAGTGAAGTCAATGCGGCTACACATCGCGTTTACGTTTCGGACAACCGTATCTATGCCGATGTGGAGCAGGCCTCAGAAGTGATGGTTTGCAATCTTATGGGCCAGACGGTATCCAGCCTCGGCAACCACATCTCCGGACCTGTCACTGGCCAGCTCTCATCGGGCATATACCTCGTAACAATCAATGGCGAAACCGTGAAATTACATATCATCTAACTTCATATGGCAGCCCCATACCAAGGGCAGCAATCACGCAACCAAACCGAGTCAGAGATAATTGTCTTCACTCCAAACAAAAAGACCACGCCTCAAAGGGAAGGCGTGGTCTTAGTTTTATTTTATCAACGTAATGTAACGAGCGTTTGTGGTGCGATTCGTGGGAAGCTGCCTTTAATTTATGGGTTGGCTGTTGCGGCCTCTATGGCGGCATTCTGCTTTTCCTGACGCGGATTGGCGGGTTGCGACACCGGGACATCGAGCTTTACCCACAGGCAGTTCGGGATTAGCCGCCAGAGCTGATAACCGATATTCCAGCGCCAGTCTATCACCGCTACCCTCCTCTTGGTGCGTATTGCACGCACCACCAATGGCGCCACCTCATCGAGCTCCATGGTGAAGGGATATTTCCTATCCGGCTTCAGCAACGGTGTGCGAACCCAACCAGGGCGTATGTCAGTGAATGTCATGTTCATTCCCTGCATGTTGGAGAGCTGCTCGAGGGCCGTGAGATATGTCTGCTGAAATCTTTTGGAAGAGGAATAGCTTGCCAATTCGCCGATACCGTTAGTGCCGGCCACCGAGGTGATTGCGGCAATCTGACCTTTGCCTCCGCATTTGTCTCTGAAGTGGCGGAAGGCTGTGCCCACCATCCTCGCAAAACCAATCACATTGGTTTGCAGCGTGGAGAGTTCCTCTTCGGCTATGAGGCGATTGTTCTCGAAGCCGATTCCGGAGACATGGAGATATATGTTCATGCCGCCGGTCTTATGTATTAGCTGGCCAAGCCTTAGCGAGGCATCGTCGGCAGTCACATCTATGCGCTCCCATTCCACTTGCTCCGGAAATTTCTGTTTCAGCTCCTTGAGCACATTCTCCTTGCGGCCGGCCGCGCCTACGCGCCATCCGGCTCTTGCATACATCTCAGCCACCCTCAGGCCTATGCCCGATGTGGCCCCCATGATTATTATGTGTTTCATAGTTTAAGATTCTGGTTGTGTTTACTTATTAGTTGGATGTGCACTCCATCAATCGTCAACATGCAGGAAGTTGCCCTGCTTGTCAAACACGAGATCGATATCAGATTGGAGTTCCACTTCATATCCCTTGCGCTTCACATCGAGCTTCGTGATTTTCTGCTTCGGATATACACGCTTCACATAATCGCGAATAGCTTTGGGCACGAGCGCGTCGGGCACTTGCCCATAGCGACCACAGTCCACCTCTTTGAGCGTACCCTTGTCGTCAAACTCAATCTCGGTGCCGTCAGACATAATCACGTCATAGTCATCACCTTCGAGCACATTCTTGTCTATCTTTATATGATTGACTTTCAGCTTGGAGAAATGGTTAGAGATGATGGTTCTTGCAGCCAAAGGAAGCACTTTCACATCGCGGCTGTATTCATCGCGAGCGCTACAAGTGGCCGACACAAAAATAGCTACAAGAGCAACAAGTAATGTCTTGATTTTCATTTTCATTTGTATTGTATGAGTATTGATTTCAATCGTGGTTTGTAATTGAAGTTTTTAAGTAATGAGTCGTTACTTACGGATGAGGCATCCATATAAGATGATGTCCACATCTACTTTAATTATAACAAAGCATACTTGGTTAATGTTTCACAGCCGGGATCGTCACCAATCCTCACTTCCGGCAATCCGCTCAATCTTCCACCCGCTCAGCGTACGCGTATCGGCTGAGAAATTGGCTCCTATCAGAATCTTCTCACGCGGGTCAGATGCATACTTCACAGCATAACCCTTATCCTGATTATGATTTAGGCCGCGTTTCATAAAATTTGTACCCCCAGGGGTCGCAGGCTTGAGGCGATTTTTGCGTTTGGCTGTAAGGAGCAACCTTTCGGTTGTGACTGAAAGCCAAGCGCAAAAAGCGTCCAAGCCTGCGAGACATAGGTAACTTTTTCGTTTGTCTTTACAGTAGTCTGAAATTTGATAATCTTTAGAGTTCATTAACATTTTCAGACATAAAAGTTGCTATGATAGAATAAATTCTTGAATAATTGTATAGATCCATACTT
>CAJTYC010000101.1 GCA_910584185.1 uncultured Muribaculaceae bacterium | reverse complement strand
TCATCTTCAGAATATGCAAAATATACGCCTAAACACAGGTTTATTACTATGCGCCCCGGTCTGACCCCTGACCTCCCTCTCTCCCTCTTTGGGCTGCTCCGCAAGGGGCGGCTCTTTTTGTTGATGATATGGGTATAAAAAAGGCGAGGTCGCGGAGACATAGTCCGCGACCTCTTTTTCCCTTTTTAAGTGTTGGTATAGAGACATAGCCTATACGAGCACTATTTATGTTGCAAAGGTACTTCTTTTTTCTTAATCAACAAAATATTTCATAAGAAAGTTTCTCTATCAAACTGGAAAACCGCTGCTTGTGCGCAGAATTGTCTTTATTGCCGGAGTAGTAGCATACTTTTTAAGTAAATCCTCTACCTCTTTCTCAAACTCTGCCGCACGATTAGCTGATACTTGCTTTAACAGATACCCGACAACCTTTAATGCGCCATAGAGTTTTTTGCGCTCACTTCCGCTTACATTTGCCGGGCCCCGGCGGATTAACGGATATAATGCCATATCGTAAAGCAAACCTCCGTGAGCGCAGGTGTTTCTTACGCACCTTACTACGTCCAAATAATTCTCAAAAATGTTGGTGTAGGTAATGCCGAAATGCTTTGATATATCCTTTTTATCTTCAAGGTCGAGCAAAGATTTGTACAAAGCTATATTACTGCCTAATGTCATAAATTCAAGCGTTTTCCACGCCGGAGCATACTTATCGTTTATATGCTTCCTGTGATGCGCCGCTATGAATTTATTCCTTTTGAATTTATCAGTATATACCTCCTTGTCAAAACTTGCGATATAGTCACGGTCAACAACACGCGAGGAAACGAACCAAGTAGGTAACATATCGTATCGGTTGGAAATCAAATATACAAGATATGTCCTGAAATTCACCTCTATGCGTGTGATGTACTTTTGCAGAATGTTGCGGAGCGCATAATCAAAGTAATACAGTTTTACCGCATCGTCAAAATTTGCTCCTGCTACAAATTCGTGTGTTCGTGCTTGATGCTGACCGCAAGGCTTCTCAAACGGAAACCAATAAAAACCAAGACGGTAATATCCGACATCGAGCAAAACTTCTTTTGCTTTCTCGACATCATTTATAATCATACCCCGGCTGCGCAGGAGTTCGATTTGCTTTTCAAGTGTTATGGCTATTCTTCCCATAGTAAATACAAAGTTACGCATTTTTTCGGAATTTCAGTGTCTTTTCCACCACTTATATACAGCGGTAGCTTTGCGGTGTAAAACATCACCGCTCAATGGCAAAGACCACTTACAATATCTCGCTCAAAGGCTATGTCGGAGGCTCCGACTTCGACCGCTCGACCGTTGACCGCGAGCTTGCACGTCACGACGGCAAGCAGGTAAACGTGCTCATCGACTCCCTCGGTGGCTCACTTGCCACCGGCCTTTCCATTTCCGCTGCTTTCCGCAACCACGGCAACGTCAACGTGCATTTCGTCGGGCTGAACGCCTCCGCCGCTACAATAGCATCGCTCGGCGCGGCCCATATCTCCATAGACACCGGCGCGATGTACCTCGTGCATAAATGCTCAATGGCTTTCTTTGAATGGGGTTCGCTCAACAGCGACCAGTTCGCCACGCTCATAGCCGACTGCGAGAAAATCAAGGCCGACCTCGACAAGCTCGACCAAAACGTGGCACGGCTATATGCCGCGCGTTGCAAGCGCAAGCCCGAGGATCTGCTCGCCCTGATGAAAGCCGGAGGCTGGCTCTCTCCGCAGGAAGCCCTCGACTGGGGCTTCGTCGATGAAATCACCGACCTTGCCGAAGATGCCGCCCCACGGCTCACCGATGCCCTTGCCTCGGCAATGGCCGACGCAGGTATGCCTATTCCCGATATTCCAATCTCCGAAGCCGAGCGCGAGAGCGCTTTCGGCAAGTTCATCACAGCCCTGTCATCGCTTTTCAAGAACCAATCCAACAATATCCCAATGCCAACCGAGAACCCCACGCCCAAGACCTACACCGAGGCGGAGTACAACGCCCTCAATGCCCGGCTCACCGAGGCCACCGCCCTTGCCGACTCGCAGAAGAAGACTATCGAGGAACGCGACAGCCGCATCGCCCAACTCGAAGCAAAGCTCGCCAAGACTCCGGCGGAGCCGTCGAAGCAGGTTGTCGAGGACTCCAAACCTGCCGGCGACCCTGCACCCAAGAACGAGGTCGAGGCTTTCGTCGACACCTGCAACTCCGCCCGTCAGCTCTTTAACGAGGTCTGACACCTCCCTAAACCCTAACCACTCAACTCTAAACTCCCCACTATGGCAGGCAAATTCCAGTTTACACTCAAAGAGTACCAGGAGGCCGCGGTCAAGTACCGTTCCGACCTCCTTATGCTCCCCATTATCGGCATCGGCGACACCCTCCAATATATGACGGGGCGCCCCGGTATCCGATACAAGGAGCGCGTAGGCTCCCTCACGGGCGATGCGCAGTTCGCGCCCTACAATCCCAAACGTGCCGTCGACTACAACCTCGGCATCGACTTCCGCGACCTCGAAACGCACTTTGGCTCCGTAGTCGCCAACTTCGAGCCCAACACCGCTATCTCAACACTGCTCGGCTCCGGCGCGACAAAGGGCGACGGCCAGATGACAACCCCCACCGCTCGCCACGTCCTCGCCCTCATCGCCAAGAACCTCTCCGAGCATCTTAACGATGCGATATGGAACGGTGTGCGCAACGCCGCCGGTGACACCACCGCCGACCTGTTCGACGGCTTCGACACTATCACCGAAAAGGAAATCGCCGCCGGGGCTATCGCCGAGGCCGAGGGCAACTATATGAAAATCGACGATGAAATCACTGCGGCAAACGCCGTCGACGTCGCCAAGTCTATCCTGTTCTCCCTCGACCCCCGACTCCGCAGCCAAGACCTCTACCTATACTGCTCGCAGGACTTCGTCGACAAATACAACGAGGGCTATCTGCTCACGCACGGCGGCATACCCTACAACAACCAGTACGGACAGGGTGCCGTCGAGGGGTCAAACGGCAAGCTCAAATTCTGCCCCCTATACAACAAGGCCGGGTCGAAGTTTATGCACGTCACCACCAAGGCAAATATGCTCGTCGGTTACGACCAAATGGGCGACGTGGAGAATGTAATGGTAAAGGAATACGCACCCTTTATCCTCTCATACATCGCCACGATGTTCTTCGGTGTGCAGTTTGAAACCCTCGACAAGCGACGTTTCAAAACCGTGGAAATCGCCGTGTGACCCTCATAGACACATCACTCAACAACTCATCAAACCGCTATGGCTACAAAATGTACCTCAATCCAAAAGTCGCTCGGGTGGTGTCAGGGCACCCCCGAGCTGCCCGGTGTGAAACGCCGCATCTACTATCTCGCCAAGAGCCTGATTGTGGCCTTTCCGCAGCTTCCCCGTGATGAACTCGGTCGCCCCACGTCGGCTATCCTCGACGGCTCTTTCACTCTCGCCGCCGATGCCAAATGGCGTTATATCGACATACTCCCCGACAAGTCGCAGCTGACCTCCGAGGCGCAGGGCGAGCTTCCGAGCCAAACGCAGCTCAACAAACTTGTCGCCGTTCACCCCGGCGTGGGCGCGGACGCTTCCGCCGCCGCGGCCTACATCAACAACACCGACAATGTTTTCGTAATCGAGGATATGAAAGGCAACTTCCGCGTCCTCGGCAACGACAAATGGAGCACAAAGGCCACCGTCGCACAAGACCTCGGACAGGGTGCCACCGGCACCACCTCTACCACTATCAACGTCGAGGCTACCGACGAGGTGCCTGCGCCGTTCTATGTAGGCACTCTCGAAACCGAGGACGGCGACATCGAGTGCAAGAAAGCCGCCTGAAAGGTAACAGGTTATTGGTAATTGTATGATTGACAAACCAATTCCCAATCCCCAATTTCCACTCCCCAAACGATGCGTCAGGGAGGGAGCAATAGCGTTGGACGAAGTGTTGAAAGACATCGAAGTGCCTTCGCTTGATGTTCCCGACCTCGACGCATCTTTTACTCCCTCCCGGGCCAAAGACCTTTTCGCCGAAAAGAGCCGTGCCGCGTGGAAAGATGTGCAACAGGCCGAGGCTCGCTGCGACTTCGCCCCTAATAAGGTGCGCATTTCCTACCGCAACCCGGCTTTTGGCATTATCTCCCTTTGGAAAAAGTCGCTTTATGGCCGGACTCTCACCGACATCAAGAGCGACCCCGATATGGTCGGGAAATTTGCCGTGGGTATGAATACCCTTATCCGGCAGATACTCGGCAACTCGCTCGCCACCGGTGACTGGTGCATCGTCACCTCGCCCAAGCGTCGCCACAAGGAACGCAATTTTGCATCGCTCATTTCAGCGCAGCTCGCAACACTCCTGGGCGTGAACTTCTACGAAGATCTCGCCGAGTGTCACTCGAAACATCGTGTCGGGGCTGTCTTTACCCTCGTCAAAGAGCCACCGACCGAGCGCAACATAATCGTATTTGACGATTTTGTCACCACCGGCGCAACGATGCTCTCGATGCGCAACCTGCTCCAACCGCTCGGTTATAACCTCATTTTCTTCACAGGAATAAATAATAAACTTTAATTCAAAAGTTTGCTTATTTCAGTTTTAAGCCGCATTAAATCATCTTCTTTTAAAAATGCTGCTGCCTCGTTTAGACGAACTATACCATTTTTATCTATAAGGATAGTTAAAGGTATTCCACCGGCAGATAACATTTCGGCAAATTCACCATTTCTATCCCAAGCTGTTTCATACTTTAACCATTCCAACTCTTTACCAAGAGGGGTGTTGAAGAAATTATCAATTTCTTCTTTACTGTGGTTTATACAAATTGGTATGAAAACAAATGTTTCATCGTTAGATAAATCGTTGATAATAGATTGCAGATGTGCTGGCTTCAATTCCTCAATACACGGGCCACACCACGTAGCCCAAAAATTCAACAATAAAACTTTTCCTTTTAATGCGTCATTATAGCTCAATATGCTGTCACTCGATATAATGTATTTTTCAAAGTTAAAAGTTGGCAACCTATCTCCAACTTTTATTTTAGACACCTGTGTTCTATAATGTGCCGACATTATAGAGTCAATGTAGGCAATCTCCATATCAGATTTTTTCGTTACCATGATTTTCCCGGGCTGTGTAATACTATCTATCCGAGCATAAATCCCAGGGGTAATTACATATGTTGTTGTGTCACCCGAAGACCAAACCTCGCGCTCACGGATTAAAATAGTGTCAACTCCCAAATACTCCTGTCGAGATACCTCTATTTTTCCGATATAATATCGTTCAATATTTGCATAAGCCAATATTGAAACGGCCAATATAGAGAAAAGTGCTATATATTTTTTCATTTTGTAATCTTGCTTTTATCGCAAAGTTACGCATTTTCCGTCTTTTAGTCGCTATAATGGCCTGACTAATTTTGTGGCAACCAAAAGCTAACGCATAATGGACCACAAATTTACCGAACAAATCAAGCAATGGCTCGAAACGCCGGAAGCGGAGCGCGACTATGCCGTCGGCGCACTCTACCTTTTGAAGCTGTCGGGCAATCAGATTATGTACCACAACATAATCTCGCAGATTGACCGCCGCCACGACTTCGTGGACTACCAACTTCAAAAGTATTACAACTTCCGCGTCGCCGACCTCACCCGTGCGCAGGTCGAGGAAATGGAGCAGCAGGTCGAGGCTATCGTGGCCGAACACATACCGCTCGCAGCCAAAGCCGACGAGCAGCCAAAAGGCAAACGTGCCGACCACGACGCACTCCCCGACGACATCAAGGCGAAATACGTTGAAAATCTCTCAATTCTCCAACGGATGCGCGAGCTGCATCTGCGCCTCCGCTCGCTTTCGCTCGACAGCGCCACTTGCCCCGACTCCGAGCGTTACCCGTTCCTCAAAGAACTTATATCGCTCGACAAGAAGCTGCACGCCAACTGGGAGGCATACGATACATACGTCATAGGGCAGAGTGACAAGGTAAAAGGTAAGACGACCTCACGCAAAAAATCACCTCGTCACTCATAACTTAAACTTAAAACCTAAACGTAGTGAAACGCACTGCCGACATCGACCAAATCCTCCGCCCACTGAAAGATACGCCATTTCAGGCATATCTTTCTAATGCCGTGCAGGTGGCCGACATTCTCGAATGGATTTTAAGCCAAGTCGGCACCGCCGAGGTTTGGCAAACTTCTTTCTCCATTTCCGAGGAATTTTTGCGCCGACTTTTCTTTATCTGCCGTGCAAATAAAGTGTCGCGCATCAACCTTGTGCTCGACCATAAGGCCACCAACAAGACGCTCAAACTTTGGGCGTTCATCACCCAAGTTATTGAGCGCACATATCTTGCCGACAACCACAGCAAGATTTTGTTGGTACGCTCCGAAGCCGGAGAAACTGTGTCGGTAATAACCTCGCAGAACCTCACTCGCGGCAACCGCCACGAGTCGGCATTTATCTCGACTTCGCCGGAGATTTTCGCAAATCTCTACGACCAAGTCAACGATTTAATAACCAATCACTCCGTACCGCTCCATGACCTATTCGCACAGCGCTTATCCGGCATCGCCTCGGAATAATTCAGGCGAGCCTGATTCTTCTCTCGGCTCGCACGGATATTCCGAGAACGAATTGCAGCAGATTGAAAAATTTGCGTCTATCTACCTCAAAATATCCGATATGGCCGTAATACTCGATATTCCGGCTGATGTGCTGCGCTCCGATATTGCCGACCGCACAACCGAGGTGTCGAAAGCCTACCGACGCGGCAAAGCCGCATCAAAAGTCAAGCTCCATTCCCAGGAAATGATGCTCGCACAGGTAGGCTCGCCGCTCGCTATTGAGAACGCACACCGAAATTTACTTGATATGGAGGACGACGAGTAATACTTCGTCACTCATAACTCATACCTAATACTTGATGCCGTGCCAACACCGAACACCATAGATGTATGCCGGGCGCACTTGTTCACCAAAGAGGTAGAACTGCGTGAGCAATATCCACAAGCCGTTGTGGATAAGGTGCTTCGTGTGCGAGAAATGTATAACTGGTTCATTGCAAATCCCGACGGCAC
>CAJTYC010000100.1 GCA_910584185.1 uncultured Muribaculaceae bacterium | reverse complement strand
GTTGATTATGGTCGTCGCCGGAGGCTCCTCCCTCCCGGTGGCTTCGCAACGGGGGGGTTCCGACGATGTCAGAAATCGTATCCGAGGCTGAAAATCCAGCCTTTTGTCAGGCCGCCGAAGCTCTGCTTCTGGCTGTTGGCGAGACTACGCTCTTTCCATGCGTCAAGACAGCCGGCCATGTAGTGGGCGGCTATGTAGTAATGCCTGAGAAATTGAAATCCGGTGCCGATCTTGAAGCCGAAGTCCACCGTGGCGGCATCCTGATTGAAGAACGGCTCTGATATGCCTATGACGCGCTGGTCTCTGAGCTTTGAGTCGAGCAGGAAGCTCACATAGGGGCCGACCTCCACATTCCAGCGGATATCGTCGGTTATATTGAATTTCAATATAGCCATAACCGGGATTGTGAAGTTGTAGGTGTTGTTCTTGCCGGCTAAGGCGGCTTCCCCGGCACCGTCATAGCCTATGTTGGCGAGCGGGCCAATCATGGTGTAGCGGCTGCTGCGGCTCTCGAAGAAGAAGCCTGGCTGCAGGCTGATGTAATCGCGGAAGTTGAGGTTGACCACGGCCCCGATGTCTAAGCCGGTGCCCCAGCTCTCATGGTTGTAGAAGCCCGGAAATGAATTGTTGGCTATGGTGCGGTTGGTGGTGTTGACTCCCACGCGCGCGCCGAAGGTTACGAGTCGTTCGGACTGTTCGGTGCTGAAGAAGTCTGCGGCCTGTGCGCCCGAAGCCAACGCCAGTGCTGCAAGCGCGGTTGTGATTATATTTCTCATGTCGTTATTGTTCGCAATTTTAATCGTTATTTTCCGCAAATTTAACAAAATTTTCCCAACTATATCTTGTTTATTTGCTTTTATTGTTAATTTTGTGTTCCAAATATATCTGTTTGTGATATGAAATTCAGTTTTAGCAAGTATAATCATTTGCTGGTCAATGCGAAAGATTACATTTTTATCGTGTTGGGCCTTTCACTCTATGCAGTGGGCTTCACTGCCTGCATCCTGCCTTGGGAGGTGGTGATAGGGGGTATGGCCGGTATCTCCACGCTGATTTATTTCGGCACCAACGGTTTGATTCCGGTGGCTGTGTCCAACTATGCGCTCAACCTTGTGCTGCTCGCCATCGCCTATAAGATGGTAGGGCGCACGTTTGTTACACGCACCATATTCGGTGTCACCGTAATCGCCCTCGCCATCGGTGTGTGCGAGGGGTTCTTCATGGGTTTGGGACATCCCATCATACCCGACCGCACTGTGTCTTTGGTGCTCGGCGCGATATTGTGCGGCATCGGCGTGGGCACCTGTTTTATCCACAATGGCTCGTCGGGTGGCACCGATATAGTGGCTGCCTGTGTCTCCAAGGTCAGCAACGCCAGTATAGGACGTGTCATGGTCTATACGGATATGCTTATTGTGTCTATGTCGATTTTCCTGCCTTTCGATGGCCCGTGGAATCAACGCCTCGAAACAAGGATTCCAACCATAGTATACGGTATCATGATTACATTTATCGTGTCGTTTATCACCGACCATATCATCAATGGTAACCGTCAGGCCACGCAATTCTTCATCTTCAGCAACAAATGGGTGGAGATTGCCGACCGCATACTTGCAGAAGCACACCGAGGCGTGACCGTGCTCGACGGTGAAGGCTGGTATACGAAGCGCGATGTGAAGATTCTTATGGTGTATTGCCGCAAAATAGAGTCCGTAACAATATTCCGCATTGTGAAAAGCGTGGACGAAAGGGCCTTCATAACGCAGGGTGCTGTGAACGGTGTCTATGGTCAGGGCTTCGACAAGATGAAAGTGAAGATGAAGAAAGTCAATACCCCGGCTGCCGACAGCAGGCTTATTACCCCCCTGCCTGAGGAGGGAAGCAACCCGCTGCAGAGCGTTCGCCGCTCCAACGCAGAAGAGTAAATTCAATGAATAATTAAAAATTAAAAATGAATAATGAATAATTTTGCTTCGCACAGTGCATTGCGAAATTATTCATTATTCATTTTTTAAATATTCATTGAAAAGTTGAAATTGAAAATTTCAACTTTTCTTGAGCCACGTGAGTTGTTTCTTTGCAAACACTCGCGTGTTTTTCTTTATTCGTTCTATGGCTGTGTGCCGGTCCATTGTGCCGTCAAACCATGCGAACATCTCTTTGAGGCCTACGGTGTTGAGCGAATTGAGGTGCCGCAGATGATACACGCTGCGGGCTTCCTCTTCGAGTCCGTCGGACACCATCTGGTCCACGCGACGGTTTATGCGGTCGAATAGCATATCGCGCGGCATATCTATCACGATTTTCTCGATTTCAAACTCGCGTTGCTTTTTCGCCCCAGTGCGCAGCGTGGTGATTGGCACTCCCGCGGTGCGCATTATCTCCACGGCGTGAAACACGCGTTTCATGTTCTTGCGGTCCACCAAGTTGTAGTATTCCGGGTCCATGCGTTCAAGCTCCGCGAGAAGCCATGAGTCGCCAAGTTCGGCGTGTTGCAGCATCAGTTCTGCGCGTATGTGCTGCGGCACGGTGGGCAGTTCGTCGAGTCCATGGCAAAACGCGTCAACATACATCATGGAGCCTCCGCACACCACTGCCGCGCCCCGCTCATCGAGCAGGCGGCGGGCTATGCGCAGCGCATCCTCCTCAAACATTGAGGCGCTATAATAGGCATCGAGCGGCAATGCGCCCACAAGGTGGTGTGGCACAGCTCGGAGCTGTTCGGCAGTTGGCTGGGCCGTGACTATGGGTATGCCCCGATATATCTGACGGCTGTCGGCAGAGATTATCTCTGTGTCGAGCTCGAGGGCCTTTTCAACTGCAAGGGCCGACTTGCCTGATGCAGTCGGCCCCGTTATGACTATTACTTTTTTCAATATTGCGATTTTTTAGATCATGCCTCTGCTGCGATGTTCTTGCAGATGTTGACTATCACCTCTGTGGCTTTCTCCATCGACTGGATAGGCACATACTCGAAGCGGCCATGGAAGTTCTCGCCGCCGGCGAAGATGTTGGGGCAGGGGAGACCCTTGAACGAGAGCTGTGCGCCGTCTGTGCCGCCGCGTATCGGCTGCACCTTGGGCTCTATGCCTGCCTCGCGCATCGACTTCTCCACAAGCTCGATGATGTGAATCACCGGCTCGATCTTCTCGCGCATGTTGTAATATTGGTCTTTGATTTCTACGGAGCAACAGCCTGGATACTCCATGTTGGTCTTGCGGCAGAGGTGCTCTATCTCGCGCTTGCGGCTCTCGAAGCGGGCACGGTCGTGGTCGCGGATTATGTAGTTGAGCACGGTCTGCTCCACATCGCCTTCTATGCCTACCAAGTGATAGAAACCCTCGTAGCCTTCGGTGTGCTCGGGTGTCTCCCAGCGGGGAAGCATCTGTATGAAGCTGTTGGCCACACGTATAGAGTTGATCATCTTATGCTTGGCGTAGCCGGGATGCACGTTGCGGCCTTTGATTGTCACCTTGGCTGAGGCTGCGTTGAAGTTCTCGTATTCGAGTTCGCCGACGGCTCCTCCATCCATGGTGTAGGCGAAGTCGCAACCGAATTTCTCAACGTCAAACTTATGTGCACCAAGGCCAATCTCCTCGTCGGGGTTGAAACCGATGCGTATCTTGCCATGCTTGATTTCGGGGTGCGACTGCAAGTAGGCCACGGCGGTGATAATCTCGGCTATGCCGGCCTTGTCGTCAGCGCCGAGCAGCGTGGTGCCGTCGGTCACTATGAGGTCGAGGCCAATGTAATTGAGAAGTTCCGGAAAATCTTCAGGATTGAGCGAGATGCCTTCGGCTGCGTTGAGCTGGATTTCCTTGCCGTCATAGTTCTTCACGATGCGCGGGTTCACGTGCTTGCCCGACATGTCAGGACTGGTGTCCATGTGCGCGATGAAGCCTACCACGGGCAGCTGCTTGTCGCAGTTGGCCGGAAGTGTGGCAAATAGGTAGCCATTGTCGTCAAGGGTGACATCTTCCAGGCCCATGCCGAGAAGTATCGCCTTCAGATATTTTGCAAATTCCATCTGTCCCGGCGATGATGGCGTCATATTGGTGAGTTCATCGCTCTGGGTGTCGAATTTCACGAAATCGAGAAATCTTTCTGTTACTGTCATATCCTGTCTATTTTAGGTTACGAGGTTTATTTGCTGCGAAGATAACGATTTTTTATTAGAAAATCACTATTTTTGTATTATGAAAAAGAAATTGCCTCTTATTTTAATATTGCTGTGTGCGTGTGTAGTGGTTATTGGCATCACGGGTTTGATTTCGGCTCGCAGTGGCCAGACCACCGGGGGTGCCAATGGCGAGCATGCGCGTGTATCTTCGTCGCAGGGTGCTCATGACGGGGCGCAAGTGCGGCGCGGCAATGCCGCGTTGCCCGATGCTGACGCGCTTCTCGATGTCAAAGTGCCTGCCTCGGTGAGGTCGCAGTGCAAGGATTACGAAGGATTCCGTCTGTCGTTCAATGCCGACAATCATACACCAAACTGGGTGGCATGGGAGCTGCTCGCTGCAGAAACGGAAGGGCCGGTGTCGCGTAAGAATACGTTTTGGACCGACGATGAGGTGGAGGGATGTCCCAATGCCGGTGACTATAAAAAGTCAGGTTACGACAAGGGGCATATGTGTCCGGCTGCCGACCAGAAGTGGAGCGAGCAGGCCATGTATGACTGTTTCTCCTTTGCCAATATGACACCACAGGATGGTGCGCTCAACTCCGGAGCATGGCAGACTCTCGAGAAGAAGGAGCGCAAGTGGGCGATGCGTGATTCGGCCATACTTATTGTGGCCGGCCCGATATATGAGAAATCAGACACGAAGCGCATTGGAGCTAACGGAGTGCGTGTGCCCTCGGCATTCTTCAAGGTTTTGGCTGCCCCATATCTTGACGAACCGCGTGGCATAGCGTTCGTTTATCCCAACATGTCTTCGCCCGGCAATATGGAGAATTATGTCTTGACCATCGACGATGTGGAGAAACTCACCGGCTTCGATTTTTTCTACAATTTGCCTGATGAGCTTGATAACAGAATAGAGTCAGTGGCGTCATTCCGCGACTGGAACAAACAATAGTGCAATGTCAACAATAGCAGCAATCTCAACACCACCGGGTGTCGGTGGAATAGCCGTGGTGAGGCTCTCGGGCGAGGATGCTCTTAGCATCGCCGACAGCATATGGAGAGGGGTGAGACTGAGCGATGCGAAATCGCATTCAGCGCATCTCGGCTCAATAATGCAAGATGATGGTTCGGTGCTCGACCGGGCTGTCGCGACAGTGTTTCGTGCGCCAAATTCGTTTACGGGTGAAGATACGGTGGAATTTTCAGTGCATGGTTCCATGTGGATTCAACGTGAGCTTGTGGAGCTTCTGTGCAGCCACGGTGCAGAACCTGCCGGACGCGGAGAATTCACACGAAGAGCATTTATGAACGGACGGCTCGACCTAGCCCAAGCCGAGGGAGTGGCAGATATGATAGCCGCATCATCGCGAGCAGCCCACAGGCTCGCCGTGACACAGATGTCGGGTGAGTTCTCACGCAAGCTCGATGACTTGCGAGCACGCCTTATCAAACTCGCATCATTGCTCGAACTCGAGCTCGACTTCTCGGAAGAAGAGGTGGAATTTGCCGACCGCCGAGAGCTCTCCACGCTTGCCGACGAAACGATAGCTTACATAGACCGGCTCACCTCGACCTATAAGGTCGGACGCGCCATAAAGGAGGGAGTGCCGGTAGCGATAGCCGGAGCACCCAACGCCGGCAAATCCACGTTGCTCAATAAGCTGCTCGATGAGGAGAAAGCGATAGTGAGCGACATTCCCGGCACCACGCGCGACATAATAGAGGACACCTGCGAGATAGACGGCATACTATTCCGCTTTTACGACACCGCAGGACTGCGTCATACCGACGACTTGGTAGAGAAAATAGGAGTTGACCGAGCGCGTCAGACTATAGACCGAGCAGCCATAGTGATGTGGCTGCACGACCTTTCTGGCATCGATAGTGAAGAGCGCATGGCCGACATCAGAAATAACATGGCATCGAATGCAGAAGCCAGTCACATCATAGTGCATACAAAGGCAGACTTGATAGACCTGGCCGAAACAAAGATGCAGAAAGAGGAACTCTCATATGAAGAACACACAATCTCTTCAAAGACAGGCGAAGGCATAGAAGAATTGAAAGCAACATTAGTGCAAGCTGCGCGAAGAGGGATAGATAAACAAGCAGAATTGATAATAACAAACGCCCGTCACCAGGCAGCGCTGACATCGGGGGCAGAGGCACTGAAGAGAGCAAGAGCCGGCATCGACGCGGGCCTGTCGGCCGACTTTATAGCCCAAGACATCCGCGAAGCCCTCCACCACACAGCCCAAGTAACAGGCCAAATCACCACCCCCGACCTGCTCTCATCAATATTCACCTCCTTTTGCATCGGCAAGTAACTATTTGATTATAAAGCAGTTAAAATACTAATAATGACAAGTAACGCCCAAAACCAGGGCGTTATTTTTTTCGCCGTATTGGGCATTTCAGCGGCTTTTTTAGCCGTTTGTGTATCTTTTTTCGCTTTCTCATTTGTACGTCGGCTCAATTTTCCGAGGTGTGGACGATTATGTCGCACACTGGCACAGGGTGTCACGCCATGACACACTTTTAACAGAAATAACTCAATAATGAGAATATGAGCAGTACAATTGAATTTCAAAAAATCTGTGAATTTTGCGGAGCATCATTCATAGCTCGAAAAAGTTCGACTCGCTATTGTAGCAAGCGATGTGCCGAACACGCTTTTAAAAAGCGAAAGCGCGATGAACATGTCGCAAGTACCCAAAAGACTATCAATGTCAATACGAAAGGGAATGAAGATAGCCTATCTTTTCTAACCCCATTTCAATGCGCAAGATTGATGGGCGTTTCAATCCGGACACTTTATCGGTATCTTGAAAGAGGTAAAATACCATGTGTCCAGTTTCCGGGAAAAACATTTATAAGCAGAGCCGTCCTGAATGGATTATTCATATCTTCTTCCCCTTACATTAGAAAGGAGAAGAAGCCCGCTGAGCCTATCACTGAGTTCTACACATCCAAGGAAGTGATGGAGAAGTTTGGCATCGGCAATGCGTGGCTTTACAAGA
>CAJTYC010000099.1 GCA_910584185.1 uncultured Muribaculaceae bacterium | reverse complement strand
ATCTGTGAATTTTACAATCTGTCAACCGCAAGTTGAACTTGCGAAACTTAAATAAGTTAGTTACTGAAAGTGGTGCAAATGCATGAGCCGACAGCATAAAATGATAGTGCTTCAAATGCAACGGAATACATCACCACTATATTCTAACAATTTTCAAGCCAAAAATATTTATGATAAAGAAATTTTTTAGCCAAGAATATGCAAAATTAATAAAAAAGCAGCGTAAAACGGCACAGTAAGGAGTTAAAAAAACATATGGCCGTCAAATAATGAAACTGAAACTTACGTTTTCTACATGATGAGAATTTTCAGATTTAATAGACCAATCGGATTTAACAGCATAAAAGTCGCACTCATACTGGTGCTTGTGGCCATCGCCGCCTTGGGCGCGCGAGGCGAGAATGTGCGCATATCGGGCAAGGTGATCGACAGTGAAGACAAACCTGTGGAATTTGCCACGGTGCGGATAGCCCACACAGCGATAGGCACCAACACCAACCTCAAGGGAGACTACACACTCTCGGTGGCCCAAAAAGATACAGTAGAGGTTATATTCAGTTGCATAGGCTTCAAGACAGTGCAGCACAAGCTGATTTCACCCAAGGGAGACCTGACGCTCAACGTGAGGCTCTACCCCACCGACGTGGAGCTGCGCGAGGTGGAGGTGATAGGCTACCGGCAGAACTCCAACGGCATGCAGACGCTCAACACCGAGAGCTACAAACTCTCGCCCGACGTGTCGGGAGGTAGTGTGGAAGCACTCATCACCACGATGCCCGGTGTGAATTCATCTAACGAGATGAGTTCACAATATTCAGTGCGCGGAGGTTCGTTTGACGAGAACTCCGTATATATCAACGGCATGGAGCTATATCGTCCCCAGCTTGTGCGGAGCGGTCAGCAAGAGGGTCTCTCCGTGATAAACCCCGACATGGTGGGGAATATCAAATTCTCATCGGGAGGTTTTCCGGCGCGCTATGCCGACAAGATGTCGTCGGCACTAGACATTACATATAAAGAGCCGGAAGCCTTCGAGGCGGCCGTGGCGGCGAGTCTGATGGGGGCATCCGCCACCATGGGTACCAACAGCGGCAAATTTTCGCAGCTCACCGGTGTGAGGTTCAAGAAAAATAACTCACTACTCTCCACACAGGACACCAAAGGTGAGTATGATCCGACCTTTTTCGACTTCCAGACCAACATGAACTACAAGCCGTCGGAACGTTGGACAATCAACCTTTTGGGCAACATCTCGCTCAACCACTTCAATTTCAAGCCACAAGACCGCGAGACAACCTTCGGCACCAGTGAGGATGCAAAGAGCTTCAAGGTATATTTTGACGGAGCGGAAAAAGATAAGTTCGAGACATATCTCGGCTCGTTGCAGGCCACCTACAGGCTCAATAAAGCCACAAGTTTCAGCCTCGGCGTGGCAGGTTTCCTCTCAAACGAACTTGTTACATACGACATATCGGGAGAATATTGGCTTGACAAGGCGGGCACAGTAGGAGAAGATGGGATAGGAGGTGAACTTGGCGTCGGCAAATATATGGAACACTCACGCAACAGGCTCAAGACCTCGGTGCTCCAGATATCACTGAAAGGCACGACCAAATATCGCGCCAACAACTTCAGCTACGGCATAGGCTATCACGCCGAGAAATTTCACGACCGCACACGCGAATGGGAATGGCGCGACTCTGCCGGCTACTCACTCCCCACCCTGCCCGAGGGGGTGCATCTCGTGTACAACCTGAGTTCAAGACAGAACATCAACATAAACAGGCTTCAAGCATATCTTGAAGATGCGATATATATGAGCAACAACTTCGCCTACATGACACTCAATGCAGGCCTACGGTTCTCATATAATGACTTCAACAAGGAGTTTCTCGTGTCGCCTCGCGTTAACTTCTCATTCAACCCTCTCAACTTGAACAACTGGTACTTCCGTGTAGGGGCAGGCATGTATTACCAATCACCTTTCTACAAGGAATATCGAGAGACAGTCACTGATGAATATGGCAACGGCATAATAAAGCTTAACCGCAACATAAAGTCGCCACTCAGTGTGCAACTGATAGTCGGTGCGGATTACACGTTCCGGGCGATGAACCGTCCGTTCAAGCTGACAGCCGAGGCATATTACAAAAACCTGTCGAACCTCATATCATATGAATATGACAATCTGAAGATTACATATTCAGGACGCAATGATTCAAAGGGATATGCCATGGGTCTTGACATGAAGCTGTTCGGACAGTTTGTGGAGGGCACAGACTCCTGGGTGAGTTTCTCGCTAATGAAGACACAGCAGACACTCGACGGCAAGAAAGTGCCGTTGCCAAGCGACCAACGATATGCGGTGAATGTCTACTTCACAGACTACTTCCCTAAATTTCCGAAACTTAAATTCAGCTTACAGGGGGTATTCTCGGATGGTCTTACCATGACGCCCCCTCACACCAGCCGATCGCAGACATACTTCCGCGCACCGGCTTACAAGAGACTCGACATCGGTGTGAGCTGGCAATTTGTGGGAGCACCCAGCGACAAGCCACGCACCTCAGGAGCGCTGAAATACTTCAAGAGCATCGTCTTAGGGTTAGATGTATTCAACCTTCTCGACATTTCGAACGTGAGCAGCTATTACTGGGTGACAGACGTAAACAACCTGCAATATGCAGTGCCGAACTATCTGACGCGCCGACAATTTAACGTGCGACTCTCCATGGAGTTCTGACAAAGTAACATGTGATACATAAAACTGCGGTCAACTTGCAATGTTGACCGCTTTTTTTTAATTTTGTAGTTAGAAATAAAAACTAAAAAATATATGGCTCAGAAACCAAGCATTCCCAAGGGGACACGCGATTTTTCGCCGGTGGAGATGGCGCGACGCAATTACATCTTCGATACAATCAAGAAAAACTTCAGGCTATTCGGCTACAAGCAGATAGAGACTCCGTCGATGGAGAACCTCTGCACGCTTATGGGTAAATATGGCGAAGAGGGAGATAAGTTGCTCTTCAAGATACAGAATTCGGGCGACTTCCTGAAATCATGTTCTGATGAGGAGCTTGCCAACCGCAATCTTATTAAGCTTACCAACAAGATGTGTGAAAAAGGGTTGCGTTATGATCTCACAGTTCCTTTCGCACGCTTTGTGGTGCAGCACCGCAACGACCTGCAGATGCCTTTCAAGAGATACCAAATACAGCCGGTGTGGCGTGCCGACCGTCCTCAGAAAGGACGTTACCGCGAGTTCTACCAGTGTGATGCCGATGTGGTAGGTTCTGACTCTCTGCTCAACGAGGTGGAACTGCTCTCGCTCATTGACAAAACATTTGACGAGCTTGGCATAAACATCGTGGTGAAGGTTAACAACCGAAAGATACTCACCGGCATAGCCGAGACAATCGGAGAAGCCGACAAGATAGTCGACATAACCGTAGCAATCGACAAGATAGATAAGATTGGACTAGACAACGTCAAGGCTGAACTTCTTGAGAAAGGATTGTCAGAGGCAGCAGTGTCTGCATTGGAGCCTATCCTTACACTGTCCGGCAGTAACGAAGAGAAACTTCAGGTTATGCAAGAGTTTCTTAAAGACTCTGAGACCGGACTGAAAGGACTTGAAGAGATGCGCGAAGTAATGGGGGGCATAGACACCATCGGCCACAAGGCTGATATGGAGATTGACATATCGTTGGCTCGCGGACTCAATTACTACACCGGAACCATCTTGGAGGTCAAGGCTAAAGATGTGGCGATAGGAAGCATCACCGGCGGAGGCCGCTATGATAACCTCACGGGCGTATTCGGAATGCCGGGGCTATCGGGAGTAGGTATATCGTTTGGTGCAGACCGCATCTACGATGTCATGACTCAGCTGGAACTCTTTCCTGCCGAACTTGGCCAGACAGTCAAGGTAATGTTTGTGAACTTCGGCACAAATGAGGCTCTGCAATCACTCAAATATGTGAAGGCACTGCGCGAAGCGGGCATTCCGGCACAGCTATATCCCGACAATGCCAAGATGAAGAAGCAAATGTCGATAGCCGACAGCGACAACATACCCTTCGTGGCGTTTGTGGGCGAGTCAGAGCTTGGCAAAGATGCAATCGTGCTCAAGGACATGCAGAGCGGCGAACAGCATACACTTACACTCAGCGAGACAATTGAACGTCTCAAATAATTATACGCCATGTATAAGATAACATCTAAAGAATTTCTGCTTCGGCAACCTTCATATCCGGAGGTTGCCGAAACGGCACCTGCCTATCTGGAGATAGCCAACGGACTTCTGTCGCGCACATTCAAGACTGAATTTGCCGGCAAAATTCCTGAAGGACTTCTGAAGCGCATATGCCTCACACTGACAGACTATCTACAGGATATAGTGGCCGATGGTGGATTATGGCGATCATTTGTAGATGCTAACATGATGCTTTATGGATGGAAGGTGCCTTTTCATGAAGTATGTGAGAATTATGTGGACTATGAACTTAACCGTGAGGATGTAAGATTTCTCGTATGGTATGTAACAGTGATGCTCAGCGAAGAGCACCGTTACCTCTACCCTCTCGACAAGCAACTACTTGAGTTTGCCGACATATGTTTCGACACACTCGAGGAGGTCTATGAAGATGCCCCGGAGCCTGAAGACTGGCATTTGGCACGAGGACTGGAGTTTAACGACCCGCAAGACCACAAGGCAATCTACGAACTCGGCAATTGGCTGTTTCTCCATTCATACCTGCTCACACCGGCATTTGCCTTGACATTGCAAGAAATTATCTCCTCAGTGAATCCGCAAGACCCTGATGCTCATAAGAAAATCAATGAGCTGCTTGAAGAGGCGATGATTGAAAACACCACCGGACCGTTGGCGCTTTTCACTCCGGAATGGGTTTATCTTATGATAGAGCGTAAGTTTCCGACCGATAAGGGGAGTGTACAACCCACGGAGATACATAAGTTCTACAAGAAATTTACCGAATATACAGGCGGCGAAAGCATTAAGTTTTTCGGGTCGTATGAAGATATGAACCGATTCTTCATCGAAGCTCTCGGATGGGCAGAAGGTGAGGAACACTTGTCGCAAGCCAAGGGAGCGCATGACTACGTGCTGATGGTTACACCATATAAAGGTATGCTAATGGCACGCGACATAGCGCGTTGCATCAAGGCACCGCAAAATCCGCTCTATGATGCGACCTACGCTTCCGACCATGCTTTCACTTTGCTCACCGACAGAGGGCTATGTCCGGGCGACTTGTTACACCGTATATTTGAAGAAAACTGGCTTCCGGACGCCAAATTTCCGGATTCGGAAGTTCCAGAAGATGATAACCTCAGACTGGTGTCAAAATATAAAGACTTTATAGCTCGCTGTTACCTACAGCTTTATTACAGAGGAGACTGATATAATTAATAATTAATAGTGAATAATGAATAATTTTTGACTTCCTATTAGCTATTCATATTCATTATTCACTATTCACTATTCACTATTCACTATTAATTATTCATTATTCATTATTCATTAATAACTATTCATTAAATATATTGTTCATTGTATTTTCCCATGAAAAAACTTATTTTTGCTGCAATTGCATTCAGCATGTGTGGTTTTGCTTATTCTCAGACCACTCCGGAAGAGATGAAGGCTGACCTCAACAAGACAGGAGGCGTTTATTTCGCCTATCCCTCCACTTCTGCCGACAACACACCCGCTCCCAAGGGCTACAAACCCTTCCATGTGAGTCATTACGGGCGTCACGGATCTCGCTATCTCATCAGCGACAATGACTATAAGCGTGTGGCTAAGTTGCTCCATAAGGCAGCCGCTGCCAATGCGCTCACACCGTTAGGCACAGAATTGATGGGACGTGTTGACTCGCTGATGCTCGAGACTCAGGGTCGTGGTGGTGACCTATCGCCACTTGGACGCCGACAACACCACGACATAGCAGCCAGGATGCAGAGGAATTATCCGGAAGTATTCGCGTCCAATTCATCAATCACAGCGCGCTCCACCCTTGTGCCACGGTGCATACTCAGCATGGCTTCGTTTTGCGAGAGCCTTAAGGAGAAAAATCCTCAGCTCTATATCGACATGGAGTCGTCAAACCGTTATATGCCCTATCTGTGCCATAGCGTGAAAGAGTCTGACGATTTCAACAATGGTTGGTGGGAGGAGACCTACCGTAAATTCAAGGAACGCCAGACCAAGCCTGACAGGGTGGTAAGCTCAATATTCTCAGACCCGGTGTTTGTGGACAGATATGTACAGCCCGACGACTTCATGTGGGACATCTACTGGCTTGCTTCAGATGCCCAGAACACGGAGGGAAAGATAGACTTTTACAAATATCTTACCCCGCAAGAGGCATTTGACTTGTGGCAGGTTTTCAACTCAGTGTTTTATGCGAAACATGCTGACTATATTCCGGCCAATGGCGTGCACTTGCAGAATGCTGCCAACCTGCTCACCAACATTATCGAGACGGCTGATGCAGCCATAGAATCCGACAAGCCGTCGGCTGCACTGCGCTTCGGACATGATGGCAATGTGGTGCCACTCACTGCATTGATGTCGCTTGAGAGATGTGATGCCGCCATCGACAAACCGGAAGATTTTTACAAGGGATGGTGCGATTGGTATGTCACGCCTATGGCTGCAAACATACAATTGATATTCTTCCGCAATAAGAAGACTCCCGAGAAGGTGCTTGTCAAGATACTTCACAATGAGAGGGAGACCCGCATACCTGTCAAGACTGACATTTGGCCCTACTATGACTGGAATGACGTAAAGACTTACTTCCAGTCTCGTATCAAATAAAGCAGGGATATAAAATACATGGAGGCGCCACCAACTTCTGCTCAGCAGTCGTCGGCGGCGCCTCCTCAACCCAGACCGAAATGCCGCTTCAACTAACTCATTTATCCTTTGCCTGTTGTCGACTTGGACGCGCAGAAGCGCGTCCCTACCGGATTTGGGTGTTTTTTAACATTTCAACCGTTTTTTACATTGACCCCCAATAAGGGGTTCTAAGCTATGATATATATAAAAAAAGCGCCAAATCAATGATTGATTTAGCGCGTGTTGCCTTGGAAAGACTCGAACTCTCACAAACGGAACCAGAATCCGGTGTGCT
>CAJTYC010000098.1 GCA_910584185.1 uncultured Muribaculaceae bacterium | reverse complement strand
AGAAAAAGGTCGACTCACGTCGACCTAATTTCTTAATTAAAACAACAATAACAACTTTTTCAGAACGCTTATAGCAGTATTTCTTTATAACACCTATATGTTTTTCAAACCTTACATCTCTATAACATCACCCCAACCGAAAAGGTTTGATGCAAACAAAAAAAATTTTCACACCCTCTCCAACCAATGAAGGAACTAATCAATAAATACGTCTGGATAGTAGACACCCTGAACCGCTACGACCGCCTGACCCGCAAGGAGTTGAACGACCTGTGGCGACGCTCGGCCTATGGCGACGGCAATGACATGCCGGAACGCACTTTCTACAATTACCGCCGGGGCATAGAGGAAAATTTCCACATCGACATCCTCTGCGACAAGACGGGTCATTATTACATAGACCCGGGCCAGCGCGAGCAGAACAAGAGCGTCACCAACTGGCTCCTCGAGTCGTATGCCGCCAATTCGGCCCTGAAGGAGTCTTCCATCCCCACTGAGCGAATATCGGTCGAAGATGTGCCCTCGGCCCGCGAGTTCCTACCCATCGTGCTCGGCGCAATTGGCGACTCCTCACGGATCCGCTTCACCTACGCCGGCTTCTCACGCTCTTTGCCTGAGAGGGATATCATCTTCGACCCCTATTTCGTGAAGCGCTACAAGCAGCGCTGGTATATGATCGGGCTGAAGCGGAAGTCGAACGACATACGCACCTACGCCCTCGACCGTGTCAAGGAGATGGTCACGCTAAACGAGCATTTCAAGATGCCCGACATAACCCCGGAGCCGTTCTTCTCCAATATAATAGGCATAACGGAGTCGAAGGGCCGGGTGCGCGACGTCAAAATCATGACAACCCCGGTCCAGGCGAAGTATTTCCGAGCTCTCCCTTTCCACCCCTCGCAGCAGGAAACCATCCACGATAAGTATTCCATCTTCACCTACCGCCTGAAGCTAAACTATGAGTTGGTGCACGAGCTGCTGAGTTTCGGCTCATCGCTAAAGGTAATAGACCCGCCCGAACTCGTCACAATGATACGCATGGAGCTTATCGACTCCCTCTCCCTCTACGACCGCCACGACTCAGTGCCGGGCTAAAACAACAAATAAGTCCCACCAAGCGTTTTCTATTATAATTAAGGACTATCAGACCTATCAGACCTATCAGACCTATTACCAAAATTTACCCAAAAAGAAAAAAGAATATGGCAGATTCCAACTTCATAGACTATGTAAAGATCCTGTGCCGCTCAGGCAAAGGTGGCGCCGGCAGCCGCCATTATCATCGTGCCAAATACATTCCCAAGGGTGGTCCCGACGGGGGCGACGGCGGTCGAGGCGGCCACATTATATTGCGTGGCAGTAGCCACATGTGGACTCTCCTCCCCCTGCGCTATCAGCGCCACATCTTCGCCACCGACGGCGAGAGCGGCGGCGCGGGCCGTAGCCACGGCAAGGATGGAGAAGACCGAATCATCGAGGTGCCGGTAGGCACCGCTGTCTTCGATGCGGACTCGGGCGAGTTCCTCTGCGAGGTGACCCGCGACGGCGAGGAGATTTATCTGCTCCGCGGTGGCAAGGGTGGGCTCGGCAATGTGCATTTCGCCACATCGACCAACCGCGCCCCAAGATATGCCCAGCCGGGCCAACCTTCTATCGAGAAGGCTGTGGTGCTCGAGCTGAAACTGCTCGGCGACGTAGGTCTCGTGGGCTTCCCTAACGCCGGCAAGTCTACCCTGCTCGCTGCTGTATCTGCCGCCAAACCGAAGGTGGCCGACTACCCCTTCACCACCATGGAGCCACAGCTCGGCATCGTGAGCTACCGTGGTGACCGCTCCTTCGTGATGGCCGACATACCGGGCATCATTGAGGGCGCCGCCGAGGGCAAAGGTCTCGGTCTCCGATTCCTCCGCCACATCGAGCGCAATGCCGTGCTGCTATTCATGGTGCCGGCAGACTCCGACGACATCGCCAAGGATTACAATATACTCCTCAACGAGGTGCGTGAGTTCAACCCCGACCTCGCCACAAAGAGCAGGGTGCTCGCCATAAGCAAGTCCGATATGCTCGACGACGAACTTCGCGAGGAAATAGCCAAAACCCTACCCGACGATTGCCCTACAATCTTCATATCGGCAGTGACAGGCCAGGGCATCCCCGAACTCAAGGACCTCCTCTGGAGAGAAATAACCTCCGAGGACAACCAGACCGACTACGCAATAACCCACCGCCCGCTCGACATAAGACACCGCGTGGCCGAGGAAGACAATTTCATCTTCGAGCCGGAACCGATAGAAGATGAAGACGATCTCAACCTCGAGACCGACGAAGACTGGGAAGATGAGTTCTGGGACGAAGAATCTTCCGTAAATAACTAACCCCATTAGACCCATTAGACCCATTAGACCCATTAGACCTATTAGACCCATTAGACCTATTACCTCATGCTTCAGATTGACTTGACCGGCATAATCCGCTCCAGGGTCCGGGGCTGGAAGGGGAAGCTGATTCCCGGCTTCCTGCTCCGCCGCCTCGAGAAGCTGATCCGACAGGACCGCCTCAATGAACTGCTGCGCATCACTTATCCGGCCACCGGCAGCGCGTTCTCCAAGGCCATCTATGACACGCTCGGCATCACCCTCGAGGTCCGAGGCCTCGAGAATATCCCCGCCGAGGGCCGCTTCATCTTCGCATCAAACCATCCGCTCGGCGGCCTCGACGGCATGGGCATCGTCAAGGTGCTCGGAGAGCTCTATGGCGACGACAATATCCGCTTTCTCGTCAATGACCTCCTTATGCACGTGGAGCCGCTCCGCACTGTGTTCCTACCCATCAATAAGTATGGCTCGCAGGGACGCGCCGCAGCCGCTGCAATAGCCGACACCTATGAGTCTGACAAGCAGGTCATAATCTTTCCGGCCGGTCTCGTGTCGCGTCTGCATGATGATGGCTCGATTCGCGACTTGGAGTGGCACAAGTCGTTCGTGCAGAAGGCTGTGCAGTATCAGCGCGACATCATCCTAATGCGCTTCGACGGCCTGAACCGCCCGAAGTTCTACCAATTCGCGAGGTGGCGCAAGAAGTCGGGACTGAAGGTAAACCTGGAGCAGGCCATGCTCCCCGCCGAACTCTGCGAGGCAAGCGGCAAGAAGTTTGCGATAAATTTCCTCCCGCCCATTAAGTGGCAGTCTCTCCGCGACCGCATCAAGGCCGGCGAGTCGCCCGCCGATATCGCCGCTTCGCTGCGACAAGCATTATATCACTGACGCATCTAAACATCAGTCGCACTTCTTATTGGAAACTCTCGGAAACTTTCCGCTGCTGATTAGCGAAAATATATTTGCACGTTCACTTATTTCTGATTAAATTTGCAAGTTGGTATGCACATGCACCTGCATGTGCATACCCCCATATTAGCTTGTAAAATCATAAAACCCAAAGACCTAAGTAGATACAATGGACAAACGTTCACTTAACGCACTGTTGCTGATGACGCTCGTCTTCATCGTGTTCATGTGGCTCACCCCCAAGGAGCAGCCGCAGCAGAATGATGCGCCCAACCCGGATGTCACCACGGAGACCCCGGTTGCCACCACCGTCGACGCCCTCTCGCCCACTGAGCGCGAGTGGCTCGTGCAGAATATCACCGCCAACGGCACAATGCAGCTCGGCGCTGACTCTCTCCGCTCTTATACCCTCAACCAGAATGGCATGAACCTCACCCTCCGCGGCGACTCTATAACGGGCTCCGTGACGGTGAGCGGCCGCGATATCGCCTGGGCCGACATTGTGGCCGGCGACACTTCAAAGATGACCGTCGCGGAGCAGCGCAAGGCCATAGCGATGGTGCGCGAGGCTTCCGCAGCTCTCGGCAAATATGGACGTTTCGCCCATTTCCTCAGCGGAACTCCCCAAGCCGTCAAGCTCGAAAATGATGTGCTCGCCCTCGAACTGAACTCGAAGTCAGGCTCAATAACCAAGGCCACCCTAAAGAAGTATTTCACGGAATATAATGCCGATGAAACCAAGAAGGAGAAGCGCAACGTGGTGATGTTTGAAGGCGACAAGAATACTTTCAATTTCAAGCTCCCGCTCCCGCAGCCCATCGAGACCGCCGAGCTCTATTTCACCCCGGAGCAGCTAAATGACTCTACGGTGCGCATGGCCCTGAAGTTTGCCGACGATGCATATTGGGGCATTGAATATACTCTCGCCAAGGGCGACAGTTATGTGGTGCGCATGAGAGTGGTGCAGAAGAATATGGCCGCTCTGGTGCAGTCCAACAACCGCAACCTCGGCTTCTCATGGACTCAGGATCTCCACCGCCAGGAGCAGGGTCGCATGTTTGAGGAGCGCAACTCTGGCCTCTATTACAAGTTTGCCGGCGGCTCCGTAGAAAACCTCAATGAGAATAAGAATGACAAGGAGGAACGTCTGGCCAAGATCAAGTGGATTGCTTTCAAGAACCAGTTCTTCTCTACAGTGATGGTGGCCGACCGTGCTTTCAACACGGCCGACTTCAGCAGCAATGTGCTCCAGGGTTCTGACTACCTGAAGAGCTTCCAGGCTGAGGCCGTAAGCAACGACTATGACTGGAACAGCACTAACCCGGCCAATTTCTCCCTCTTCATCGGTCCGAACCTCTACCCGCTCCTCTCTCACCTCGACAAGGAGATTCAGACCGACGAGGATCTCAAGCTCACCAAGCTAATCCCGCTCGGATGGTCCCTCTTCCGCTGGATCAACACCGGTGTAGTGATTCCGGTGTTCACTTTCCTCGGCAAGTTCATCAGCAATTATGGTATCATAATCCTGCTCCTCACCATCTTCATCAAGCTGATTCTCTTCCCCCTCACCTACAAGTCTTACCGCTCGCAGGCTGTGATGCGCGTGCTCGCACCCGAAATCAAGGCTATCAACGACAAGTATCCCGGCACTGAGAACGCCATGATTCGCCAGCAGAAGACTATGCAGCTCTACAGCAGCGCCGGAGCCAACCCGATGTCGGGATGTCTCCCGATGCTCCTGCAGATGCCTGTGCTTATCGCAATGTTTGCCTTCTTCCCCTCTTGCATCGAGCTGCGCGGCGAGTCGTTCCTCTGGGCACACGACCTCTCGGCTCCCGATGCCATAATATCTTGGAGTGGCAACATACCGCTGGTGACCAAATACTTCGGCAATCACATCTCTCTCTTCTGCCTCCTCATGACCGCCACCAACATCATTTACACCTATCTCAACACTCAGAACCAGGCGAACACAATGCCGGGCATGAAGTGGATGATGTATCTGATGCCGGTCATGTTCATGGTATTCTTCAACAACTATGCCGCCGGTCTCTCATACTACTATTTCCTCTCGCTCCTCATCACCATAGTGCAGACTTACTCTTTCCGCTTCATCATCAAAGAGGATAAAGTACGCGCTAAGATGAAGGAGAACGCCAAGAAACCGAAAAAGAAATCCGGCTTCATGGCTCGCCTCGAGGAGATGCAGCGCCAGCAGCAGGCCATGCTCCGCGAACAGCAGAAGCAGCAAGGCCGTCGCAGGTGATTCAATTAATTATTAATTATTAGTTGAAACAGCTTCGGGCCATACGGATCATGCTGGCTGCCCTTTTCTTCGCAGCCTGTGCGGCCTGCCTCTTGATAGGGCCGCACGTGCATCCTATGGCCCGTGCTGCATACCAACTCCAGATCGTACTCTCCTCTGCCTCTGCCACTGCTCTCCTTTCTCTCACGTGGCTCGTCATCACTTTCCTCTTGGGTCGCGTATACTGCTCCACAGCATGCCCCATCGGCACCTTTTCCGACCTATTCCTGCGCCTGCGCCGCCGTTCCCCGCGGCTCAACAAGCCTTTCCGCTACCGCGCACGCGCCCCCTGGACCATACACATACTCTGGGTCTATCTGCTATGCGTGGTCGTAGGCATTGTCGCTGTGCCTTTCGTCATAGAGCCGTGGAACATTGCCCGCAACGCTGCATCAGCGGTTCATCCCGAACTTGCACTCTCCACCTGGGGCAGCATCGGCATAGGAGCGGCTGTAGGTGCAGCCATCGGCATACTCTCGCTGATCATCATCGCCATTCTATCACTATGGCATGGCCGCGAGTTCTGCACACGTTTCTGCCCCCTCGGCACTGCACTCGGATATGTGCAGAAATACTCCGTGATGCGCATCGAACTCGACCCCGACAAGTGCATAAGCTGCGGCAAATGCGAGGAAAACTGCCGTGCGCAGTGCATCAGCACCAAAGACCGCATAATAGATAACCAACGGTGCGTACGATGCTTCACCTGCGTGGCCGACTGCCCAACCGGGGCTATCAAGTACCAGCCAAACCGCAACCGACCCACCACCCCAATAGTAAACAAAGCCTGATAATGAAACAATATCTCGACCTGCTACGCCACATCCTCGCCGACGGTGTGCAAAAGCACGACCGCACCGGCACCGGCACAATATCCACTTTCGGCTATCAGATGCGCTTCAACCTCGAAGAGGGCTTCCCGCTGCTCACCACCAAGAAGGTGCACCTCAAGAGCATAATCCACGAACTGCTATGGTTTCTGAAAGGCGACACCAACGTGCACTACCTTCAGGAAAACGGTGTGCGCATCTGGAACGAATGGGCAGACCCCGACGGAGACCTCGGCCACATCTACGGCTACCAATGGCGTTCATGGCCCGGTTACGACGGCAAGGGAATAGACCAGATAGCCCAAGCCGTACACGACCTGAAGCACAACCCCGACTCAAGGCGCATAATAGTGTCGTCATGGAATGTCGCCGACCTCGACAACATGAACCTCCCCCCGTGCCACGCTTTCTTCCAGTTTTACGTAGCAGAAGGGCGTCTATCATGTCAGCTATACCAGCGCAGCGCCGACTGCTTCTTGGGCGTGCCCTTCAACATAGCAAGTTACGCCCTCCTCACAATGATGATGGCGCAAGTATGCGGCCTGAAGCCGGGCGACTTCATACACACCTTAGGCGACGCCCACATATACCTCAACCACCTCGAACAGGTGCACGAACAGCTCCAACGCACCCCCCGCCCCCTACCCAAGATGCAAATAAACCCAGAAGTAAAAGAAATAACAGACTTCAAATACGAAGACTTCCAAATAGAAGACTACAACCCCTACCCCCCGATAAAAGGCCAAGTATCAGTATAACATTATCGCAAAACAGCAACAAATCATTATACTGCATTGTCGTCGCCGGAGGCTCCTCCCTCCCGGCGGCTTCGCGACAACAAACTCCTCCGGCAACGACAAAAAGAAAAAACC
>CAJTYC010000097.1 GCA_910584185.1 uncultured Muribaculaceae bacterium | reverse complement strand
GAGCCTGAAGAATGCACCCGTAGCGAAGCCACCGGGAGAGAGGAGCCTCCGGCGACGACAATGAAGCGAAAAGAAAATTAAGCAAAAAAGAAGTGTCGCAGACGAGAGCTGATGGAAGCTCTGAGTCTGCGACACTTATTTCTTGACTTGCGATATTGAGGGGGTTGCGCTGCTGAGACTGGAGGGGAAGCCACCCTGACTGTCGGCACTGCGCACTGACAGCCTTCAAAAAAGTCGGTACTTTAACCAAACCGACACGGCGGCAACTCATCATAATTTCCAATCCGAGATTCTGCATAAAAAACTGCGCAAAACCAACAAGCCGCAAAATTAATACACCAAATCGAATCCCGCAAGTTTTTTAACAAAAAAACTTTGCTACACCTGTGGGAACGGAGTTTTGACATAAACATGATATTGTTCTCGACAATAATCATTCCGAACGATGATACTCTCTATGACCGCAATTGAATGGGGTGTACACGCTTTCTCCTATTGAAGTGACTCCCTGAGGGAAGAGGAAGCTATTCAACCTTGATTTGTTATAGAAAGCACTTTGAGGTATTGAAGTGGCAGAGGCATTCGAAAGGTCGAGACGCACGGGACTCATGTTCTTAAGGGTGGCCCAGTCCTGGGCATTCAAAGGACCGCTGACGCGCAGGTTCACGACATCCTCGAGTTTGTCTACCTTGTAGAGCACTTCGACGCCGAGCGTGCCGGCTGCCTCCAACTTTACCTCTATCCACTCTACTTCGGGAGTCTCGGTCTCGCCCGGAGCGACTACCTCAGTTCCCTCTGCATGAACCGCACAAACCGGTGCGGCACCGATGATGGCGGCTGCCGCCACCAAACTTCTAATGTAAATCTTCATTTTTCTTATGTTGTTTTGTTGTTGTTTTTGTCTTATTGTCAGTTTGTCATAATTCATTTTGTCATTATGTCATTTGTTTTTCATGGCATTAAGGCCTGATAGCTGGTCTTCGGATTGGTTCGCAAGCGTTACCTCTTGCAAATATACTCTTTTCCACTCGTTTATCCAAATCCGGTAAAAAGTTCGCCCGGGCTGTACACCCGGGCGAAACTACTACAAACGTACAGTATGAGAATTATAACGGACTTGAAAACTATTTTGTCTTGTTTTCTAATGATTTTCCGCAATCAAGCGAATCACTCGTATCGGATGTTGCTTACCACCACGCGGTCGCGGCCCGAGTCGTTCTGGCTGTCCTTCTTGTACTGTACCACCACCGTGAAGTTCTCCACGGAGTTGCACTTGTAGCTGAACTTGCCGCTTTCCTTGCCGCTTCTCTGATCCTCAAGATATGTGCTCGAAGGCACGGTGCTCTTGATGCCTGGCACCACATAGATGTTCATGAAGTCACCGTCGCGCTCAGAGTCTACTGTCCAGTCAAAGTTCAACGTGCCGGTAACTTCCGGACGCACCTGGATAAAGAGGGCCGAGCTTGAGTTTCTCTGGCTGTCGTTGGTCGATAAGTACTCTCCGGTCTGGGTATTCTCTTTCCACGGGAAGCTGTAGGTCGACTCGATATTGATGTCTGCCTTGTGTTCAAGTGTCTTGAAGGTGATTACGTCGCCATAGAGATAGATGGGTTTTCCTTTTACTATCTGGTCATATTTGTCAGTCGTGTCCTTCTCCTTACCGAGCTCCACGAATGCGCAGACATGATACTCGGTGTTAGGCTCGAGATGGCTGATCATGGTGATGAAATCAACTTCCGACACCAAACATGACACATAAGATATGTCGCTGCTTGAGGGCCACATGCTCATTGACTCATCCATCACGAATTCACTCTTGTTGGTGTATTTCTTCGAGATCATGAAGCCGCCGTTGACACTCTGCACACCGATTTTTTCAAATGGCACGTGGCCTTTGAGCATGGCTGATGTCTCACCCACCTCTTCGGGCTTCAATGTACCCACCGTCAGGCTGCTCGGGCCGAGGGTGGTGAAGGTCTTCACCTCGGGGCTGTAGAAGTATTTGCCGTTCCATACGAACACAGTGCGGTAGTAGTAGGTGGTGCCGGGCACAAGTTCTGTGGCGAGCTGCTGGAGCACAGTGTTGGCGTTCTGGTCAGTGAGGACTTCTTTAGGCTCATCGGGCTTCAGCTGCGTGTCGAAGTGGGTGTTGTCCCAGTTCTCCCAATATTCCATTGTCAGGGTCTCGGCTGTGCCAAGCGCAACATCGTCAGAATAGATGAAACCATATTCCTGGTCCTTTATCTCTATCTGGTCGAGGCCGTTGTTGACGTTACCGATGCTGGCGCGGCCCACGAGCATGGTGCTCAGTGCGCACACCTCTGTCGGGTCGCCGGTCACGAGGTTGATCTGCGACGAGGGGTCGAGCGTAGAGAATGACCTGACTTCCGCATAGTTGTAGGTGCTTCCGATCTTGATGTATGAGCGGTAGTAGTATGTGGTGCCGGGCATAAGGTCCACGAGCTGCTTCTCGAACTTGCCGTCGGCTGTGGTGTTGACTTGGGCTTCCTCCACATCATCACCGTTATACACGAGATAAAGGTTGTAGTCGTAGGGTTTCTGTCCCTCTTTCTCCTCTACACCCTCCATATACACCACGCCGAAAGTGTGGGTGTCGCCGAGCTTCGAGAAGTCCACGGTGCCGAGCAGGATGCCCTGCGTGTAAGACACAGCGCGTGTGCCACCGGTGGCCACCATGTTGTCGCCGAGCTTGCCGTAGTCACCATCGCCCGACATGCTGCCGCCACTGTTGCCGCCACCTCCGGGTTCATCTTTAGAGCAGGAAGGTGCAAGACCTACCATCGCGCACGCTAAGAGCGCACTCACGAAGTACTTGATTCTTTTCATAGAAAATTCATTGTTGCCCCGGCCGCCCGCGAAGCTGGTTAGTTCATATATGGATATAAAAAAGACGTGGGCAGCACTTTCCTGCTTATCCCACATCAGAGGCCTTCGCATTGCCCATCAAACCTGGATAAGCAGCCGGTCAGCCCACGTTAGATAATACAATCTACCCTGGACGTCACCCCTTGCGCTTCCAACGTATGGAAACACAAAGGGGCTCCGCTGCACTATCTTCCGGTTGATTAGAAAGTTGCGAAGTTTCTGATGTGGAAGACAGCGTTGGATTTAACGCCTTTTTCTTATTTCTGTCACCCTCCCTGCCGGTCGCTAACCGGTCTGTTCAGGCTGCATGATGATGGGCCTCATGCCCACCGGCCGGGCTTTTACAGCCCGACACTGCGCAAATTTAGTAATTATCTCGCATACTTACAAATCTCACTCACCATATTAACATTTTCTTATGGTCTTTTTCTTTATGGTCTTTTTCTTTGTGGTCGTCGTCGGGAGCGCCCCCTCCTCCCCGGTTCGCGATGCAACGTCTCTAACGCAATTTCTACAACCAACAAGCTAAAGCCTCAAAACAATAAATAATAAATTGCAAAAGCAAAATTATTTTTATACTTTTGTAATTATTAATGAATAATCAGCATTCTGATATGAAACAACTATTTCGCGCTCTATCGGTAGCAATAATGCTCGGCATAGCCACCTTGGCCTCGGCCCAGTTCCCCTCAGTGCAGCTAAAGACGCTTGATGGCAAACCTGTAGATGCCGCCACTCTCTCAAACGATGGCAAACCCTTCGTGGTCAGCTTCTTCGCCACATGGTGCAAGCCTTGCCTTCGCGAGCTCAAAGCCATAGCCGAAGTTTACCCCGACTGGCAGGAAGAGACCGGCATGAAGCTGATTGCAATCTCAGTAGATGAGGCTCAGAACGCAAGCAAAGTCCGTCCGCTTGTAGATGGACAGGGATGGGAGTATGAAGTGCTGCTCGACACCAACAGCGACCTTATGCGCTCCATGGGCATACAGATGGTACCGCACGTGTTTATCATCGACGGCGAGGGCAACATTGTGGAGAACCGCTCCGGCTATACCGAGGGTTCCGAAGACCACATAATCGAGAAGATACGGCAGGTATCCAAGCAATAACAGCAGCTTCAAGGAGCAACGTCCTACCTCCCCTCACACCACATAACCCATATCTCATACCTCTGACCTAACAAAATGAGTCATATTTTCAAACGCCTCTCATGCGCTGCAGCAGCATCGGTGATTGCGCTCTCCGCCTCGGCCATCGACATCAAGGATGGTGTCGCGATACATGGTAGTGTACAGACCTCTTTCCTCTTTCCCGAAAACGACAAGGCCATCAATGCTGAGCCTGTAGACGAGAAGATTCTGTTTAACACTTATGCTGACTTCGGCCTCGTGAGCAAGTATGTCGACGCCGGCTTCCGCTTCGAGTTCATGAAGTGGCCTCTGCCCGGCTATGAGAAAGATTTTGCCGGTTGGGGCATACCTAATGTATATGTCAAGGGAAAGTTCAAGGGTATAGAGCTTACTGCCGGTGACTTCTACGAGCAGTTTGGCAGCGGTTTCATACTCCGCACTTATGAGGAGCGCAGCCTGGGCATAGACAACTCGTTGCGAGGAGGGCGTCTGAAAATCAACTCCATCAACGGCATGCGGTTCACGCTGCTCGGGGGTGTGCAACGCCGCTATTGGGACTGGTCGAAACATTCGCAGGTATATGGAGCCGACCTCGAGCTTTATATGGAAGACTATATTAAGGCTCTGCGTAAGCACAATGCAACATGGATGATAGGTGGCTCATACGTGCTTAAGCATGAGGATGAGAAGGTCAAGAAAATCACCGGCACCGACTTCGGCGTGCGCCTCCCCAAGTTTGTCAATGCAGTGGATGCCCGCTCCCGCTTCAACAAGGGAGCCTTCTCAGTGCTCGGTGAGTTTGCATGGAAAGGTCAGGACCCGAGTTTCGACAATAACTACACATTCGGCACCGGGACAGCCTATATGCTTTCCGGATCTTTCTCCAAGACCGGACTCAGCGCGTTGGTGCAGGTGAAGCGAAGCGAGAACATGTCATTCCGCTCACAGCGTGAGATGGATGGCACATCGGCCATGATCAACAACCTGCCGGCATTTGCCTATCAGCACACCTACGCCCTCGCCTCGCTCTATCCGTTCGCCACACAGGCAGCCGACGGCGAGTGGGCATTCCAGGGGGCTTTCTCTTACACCTTCAAGCGCAAGACACCGCTTGGCGGCAAGTATGGCACCAAGATATATCTCAATGCCACCTACATACGCGGACTCGACCGCAAGCCGCCCCACAAACTCGGACCTAATGGCACCATATGGGGCACCGACGGTTACACCTCCTCATTCTTTGGCATGGGCGAGAATTACTACCACGACTTCAACGTGCAGATCGAGAAAAAAATCACATCGGCCTTCCAGCTCTCGTTCATGTATATGAACCAGCTCTACAACAAGACAGCCGTGGAGGGCCACGGAGGGAACGTGCACAGCAACATCTTCGTGCTCGACGGCAAGTATAAATTCAACAAGAAGCTCACGCTCCGCGCCGAGCTCCAGTATCTCCAGACGCGCCAGGACCAGAAAGACTGGGCCTACGGCCAGCTTGAGCTCACGGTGTTGCCCTACCTGATGTTCAGCGTCAGCGACACATGGAACTGCGGCGGCACGGGCACACACTACTACATGGCCGGCATAACCGGCAACTACCGCGCCAACCAGCTCATGCTGAGCTACGGACGCACGCGCGAGGGCTTCAACTGCTCGGGCGGCGTATGCCGCAAGGTGCCGGCATATCATGGCTTCCAGGTCAGCTACTCCTATTACTTCTAAGCCCAATAGGGTCGTCAGACTTGTCAGACACGTCAGACACGTCAGACCTATCATACCTATTAAACCAACCAGCCTAATAATAATCAAACAGTTATGACAAGTATACTAAAGAAAATCCTGATTCCGGCCACGGCGCTTCTTGCCATGGCCTCATGCGACAATATAGATGAGACAGAGCGCTATGTGCCGATCGACCGTGTGGAGCCGCAGCGCGTAGTGCTCCTCGAGGACTTCACCGGCCAGAGGTGCAACAACTGCCCTGACGCGCACCGCATAATAGAGCAGCTGCAGGAACAGTATCCTGGCTCAGTTGTGGCTGTAAGCATACATGGCGGTGGCATGTCTCTCCACAAGAGCACTACCCGTTTCGACCGCAACCAGGTGGCCCTCGGCACTGATGAGGGTCAAGCCTACAATGACGCATATGGTATAGATGCCTGGCCTTCGGGCGTGATAGACCGTCGCAGCGGAGTGCTCGGCCGTGACGAATGGGCTGCCTATATCGACGAAGAACTAAACCGCCCCACCGACGTTAACATAGAGGTGGACGCCCGAATTGAGGGCGACGACATAAAGATCGACCTCGCCATAGAGCCGCAAGCCGACATAGACGCTTCGCTCAATGTATGGGTGCTCGAAGATGGCATTGTGGCCCGTCAGATTGACGAGTCGGGCAAGTACAACCGCGAGTATGTACACAACCACGTGTTCCGCGCCTGCGCCACAGCGCAGAACGGCGACCCGATGGCCCTGACCAACGGTATCCACAAGACTGCCTCATACACGGTGCCCCTGCGCTACAACGACCAGGAGCGCTGGAATCCGGCCAACCTCTCTGTGGTGGCCTTTATATCCGATAAGGAAGGGGTGCACCAGACTGTGCTGACTGATGTCAGCACAACTGAAAATGAATAATTAATAATGAATAATGGCTTCGCGACGTCGCAAAAGCCGTCGCGAAGCCACCGGGAGGGAGGAGCCTCCGGCGACGACAACAAATAAATAAAACCGAAGAATATGAAAAAATTTTACTTATCATTGGCAGCGGCATTAATCTGCGCATCTGCCTCAAGTGCCAAGGAACTGACTTTTTACCTCGGCAACAACGCTATCGAAAACAATGGCAAGGTGAGCTACGATCTCCAGGCCGGCGATGTGGATGACTTTGGCGACTATGTGGAATATAACATCCAGCCGAAGCTCTATCTGCACGCAGACCTCGTGGGTCAGGTAGAGGTCAATGTGGCAAGCAACCATGAGGTGCAAGTCTGCATAGGCTCATGTGTCAAAGACACCGACATAACACTCTCTCTCAATGTTCAGTCCAACCAAAAACTCGACCTGCAATACCATATGTTTGGCAATGCAGACAACGTGAAAGATATTCCGACCTACATAAGCACTTTCACTGCCTACTATACCAACGACAAGGAGAACACAAAGAAATCATTCACAATCACTGTAAACCCCGGCACAGGCGCAGTCAAGGGAGTTGCTCTCACAAGCGATTTCGCTGCAATTGATGGTGGCATAGCATACGCAGTTGAGTCTCCTGCCACATTGACTATCTACAGTCTTACAGGCCGCAAGGTGCTCGCCACCAAAATCAACGGTACCGGCACTATCTCAACTTCCAACCTCCCCACAGGAGTCTACCTCTGCCAGCTCAACTGCAAGACAAAGAAGATTGTGCTGAAGTAAAGACGATAAGACGACATCATGACATCATGACAAATTGTCATCTTGACACAATGTCGGTAAACGGCCCAAACTCCGCGAGGCAATTTTAAGCGCTTAATATACCTTTGCTG
>CAJTYC010000096.1 GCA_910584185.1 uncultured Muribaculaceae bacterium | reverse complement strand
CCGCGTTTCATAAAATTTGTACCCCCAGGGGCGGTTTTGAGCGAGCGATTTTCGCCCCTGGGGGTACAAATTTTATGAAACGCGGCCTAATACTTGAAATCGGTTTCCTTTACATATACCTTATAATCTTTGATTGCGCCGGGCACCTCGGCCTCCATGCGGGGGAGATACTCCATGCCGCTGATGTTGTGCTTCGCACCGAGGTCAATCACCAGCGAATGCGGATAGGGGGCCTCTGAGCCTGTCGACCAGAACGTGGACTCCTGAAGGTCATAGATCTTGTCGGCTGCACGGTTGCCGTCGGTCACATCCTCAGCATCGGCATATATCACAGTCCACGGCTCACGCGAGAGGCGGTTGCCGTCGGCATCGAGGAGATAGAACTCGGCGATAGCGGCATTGTTGCCACCATCTATGGCGTTGAGGAACTCCAGCGCCACGAAGCGGCCCTTCACCGGAGCTGCGAAGTCAATCTTCTGCCAGCCATTGCCCGGCTTGAAGGCACCCTGAGCCACCGGCTTCTCGCCGTTGAGGTTCAGAGTCTGGCCCTCTGCACGGTGGGTGAGCGGCTTGGGTTGCTGCAGCTTATCGATGATATGAGCCTTAAGACCCTCAGCCTTGGCCTGCTTCGGACCCACCACATCGAGCACCACAATCTCATTGTCACCCTTCTTCAACCAGCATCCCGGCATATAGAGAGTCTGCTGCGGGCCGATTTCCCAGAAGCGGCCCAGAGCATGGCCATTTACATATACGAAGCCCTTGCCCCACGACTCCATGTTGATGAACGTGTCGGCAGGCTTGTTGACCTTGAAAGTGGAGCGGTACAGACCAGCGGGCAGACGTCCGGCATTATCAGCTTTCTGATTGGCGAGAGGCTCGAAAGTCATGCTCTCGTAGAAGCTGAGTTCGTCGGGGAGATTGTATACGGTCCAGTCCTTCAGTTCGCAATCGTAAGTGTAGCCATCCTTCTCAGAGGAGAGAGTCACCTTGTCGGTGATACCCTTGAAGTCCTTTATGGCGCGGCCGAAATTGATGCGTCCCATAGCCTCCACGAGTATGTCGAGGCGGGCGCCGGCCTTCTCAGCCGGGAGCTCGAGAGTCTTCTCACCGAGACGGCGGTCGAGCTTGCCGATCAGCTTGCCGTTTACAAACACCTGTGCATAGTCGTGAGGGTCGCTTACCGTCAGCAGAGTGCCCTTGGCAATCTCCGGTAGAGTTGTGCTGTAAAGTATGCTTCCGAAACCCTGGTCATACTCCTCCATGGTCTTGATCTCCTTATCCTTCTTGGGAGTGGGGAGATTGCTGAAGAGGGGGGCTACCTCCTTGAATTCAAACTCCTTGACCGTGGTGGTAGGGATAGCTTTGGGCACATCCGGGAGCTTCGTGTCGGAATACTTGGAGAGGGCGGTGCGGAGCGCATGATATTTCGGGGTTGCCACGCCGGACTCGCTTATGGGCGCGTCATAGTCGTAAGAAGTCACGTCGGGGGCGAAACCGGGAGAGTTGGCGCCGGCCCAATGGCCCCAGTTGGTGCCACCGTGAGTCATGTATAGGCTGAAAGAGATATTCTTGTCGAGCATCTCGGTGATGCCCTCAATCATATCCTCAGCCGGGCGGGTCTCATGATTGCCGCCCCACTTGTCGAACCAGCCGCTCCAGAACTCAGAGCACATCAGCGGGCTGTTGGGGCGCACCTCCTTCAGCTTGGCAAACTGCTGGTCTATGTTGGCGCCGGTGCCGAAATTCATGGTCCAAATCATGTCATCGAGACCATTGTTGAGGAAATTGGACGACCAGTCACACTGGAACAGCGTCACATCCTTGCCGAAATTCTTGCGGAGCATATCGCGGATGTTGGCCACATACTCCTTGTCGACGCCATAAGAGCCATACTCATTCTCCACCTGCACCATGATGATGGGTCCGCCCTCGGCAATTGTCATCCCCTTAACCTGGTCGGCCACGGCCTTCTGAAACTTGTCGACCCTTTCCAAGAAATAGGGGTCATTCTCGCGCAGGCGGATATCCTTCTTCTTGAGCAGCCACCAGGGGAGGCCACCCATTTCCCACTCGGCGCAGACATACGGGCCCGGACGGAGAATCACATACATGCCATTCTCCTTGCAGAGGCGAACGAACTCGGCGAAGTCGTTCTGGCCTGTGAAGTCGAACTGGTCGGGCTGCGGTTCATGCGCATTCCAGAAAGTATAGAGGCATATAGTGTTCATGCCGAGAGCCTTGCACATCTTGATGCGATGGTCCCAATACTCGCGCGGGATGCGGGGATAATGCAATTCGGCGGCCTTGACCACAAACGGCTTGCCGTTTAGCAGGAACGTGCCGTCGCCGGGAGCGAAGGCGGGCCCCTCGAACTTCCAGTTCACCATGTCGGGCGATGAATAGCAGCTCACGCCCGTCAGGTCGCGTGCGGCAAGCGTGAGCGGACCGCAGAGGCCCATAGCCGCCACAAACAGCGATTTGATGAATAGATTCATTGTTGTTATCGTTGTTTTTCACATTTTGTTTTATGAGATGGGCTCTAAAGGTCAGGCGCGATGTCTGCGCCTGTTGAAGTCTCAAGACTTATCAAGCCTCCTTGTGGGCACCGTCGCTGATTACCACCGGATACACCTTGGGAGCGTGGCCATACTTCTCGGCAAACTTGGACATTGCAGTCTGCACGAACTTGTCGTAGAGCTCATCCTTGACGAGGTTTATGGTGCAGCCGCCGAAACCTCCACCCATGATGCGCGAGCCGGTCACGCCGCACTCCTTGGCGATATCGTTGAGATAATCGAGTTCTTCGCAGCTGACCTCATAATCTTTGGAGAGGCCATGGTGAGTCTCATACATCTTCTCGCCCACAGTCTCATAGTCGCCTGCCACGAGAGCGTCGCAGACAGCGAGCACGCGGTCCTTCTCCTCGATGACGAACTTAGCGCGGAAATAATCCTCAGCCGTAATGTCGGTGCGGATGGCGTCGAGCATCTCCATAGTGGCATCGCGCAGAGTCTCAATGCCGAGGCGTTTGGCCACACGCTCGCAGCTTTGGCGGCGCTTGTTGTAGGGGGAGTCGGCAAGCTCATGCTTCACCACGGAGTCAACGAGCACCAGCTTGTAGCCTTCGGGGTTGAAGGGGAAGTACTCATACTCCATAGAGCGGCAATCGAGGCGCATCAGCTTACCCTTCTGACCCATTACAGATGCGAACTGGTCCATGATACCGCAGTTCACGCCGCAATAGTTGTGCTCAGTGGACTGGCCGATACGAGCGAGCTCGAACTTCTCGATATTGTTCTCGTTGAACATATCGTTGATAGCGAAAGCGAAGCAGCTTTCGAGTGCAGCAGAAGAGCTGAGGCCTGCGCCGAGGGGCACATTGCCGGCAAATACAGCATCGAAGCCCTTCACCACGCCGCCGCGCTTGAGCACCTCGCGGCACACGCCGAAGATGTAGCGTGCCCAGCTTGCCTTGGGGGCATCGGTCTCGTTGAGACCGAACTCGGCAGTGTCGTCGAGGTCGAGCGACACCACGCGCACCTTGTCAGTGCCGTTGGGCTTGATCTCAGCCATGATTACCTTGTCGATAGCGCCGGGAAACACGAAACCTCCATTGTAGTCAGTGTGTTCACCTATGAGGTTGATACGGCCTGCTGAAGCGTAGAAAGTACCTTCTTCGCCGAAATCCTGTTTGAAACGCTTGTCAATTCTCTCTTTAAGTTCCATAATTTATTAGATTTTAGTGTTTTAGTTTTTTCTTTTTTGGTGAATAGGTCTAATAGGTCTGATAGGTCTAATAGGTCTAATAGGTCTAATATGGCTAATGGGGCCAATCGGTTTGATTACCAGAGGTCCTTTATCTTGGCGCCGTCCTGCCAGTGGTGGTCCTTGGGGAATGGTGCATCACGGCGGTAAGCGCGGAGCGCACCTGGCCGTTGCTCACACCCTCCGGCGAAATAAGATTTGAATTTAAAAATTCAAAGTTCAAAGTTAACAAATAATAATGTTTTATCAAAGAGTATTTTTGTCAATTGGGCGTGCCATTTAGACCAACGGGTCATTTATAAAGGACTTAGGCGCGACTCACAGCGTGAAAGGCTTCATGGGCAGGCCGGAGGCCTACGTTCCCAAATTTCGCAGGCCGGAGGCCTACGTTCCCAAAAAAGTGACTCCCCGCTTACGTGATTATTAAATCATGTAGACGGGGAGTGTTATATGGAGGCTGCCTTTGGGGAGCCGGGTCGGTTGCGGGTTTATTTGATCACTTTGCGCGAGCCGATTACGTAGATGCCGGCGGGAAGGTTGCGGAGTGCTTCTGTGCCACGGCCCACGAGTATGCCTTGGGCATTGTAAACTGGCGCGTTGGCCTCGTCAATCAGCTTATCCGCAGCCACACCATTCACAGCACCGGTTGAAGAGTCGGGGAGAATGTAGCTGAAGCAGATTGCGGAGCTGGCGATGTCCCAGTAATTTGCGCTGGAAGTAGCCACGAGTTTGAGATCGGGAGTGACTCGCGGCACACCGGTGAAGGGGTAATCCTCAATCATGACAGGCTCATATGTTTCGGGGTCGTAAGCCTCGTAGTCGTGCAGCATGTTCTCCTGCATCCAAGCGTAGGTCTGCGCATCGCGGGTCTTGAAATAGTCCATGAGCGTGATAGGCTCGGTTGAACCGGGAAGGTATACGTATGCCTGCTGCGGCTCTGTGGCTGACTGGCTTGCACCCATGATAGTGCCGTCGTCGGCAATTGCCGAGATAAGGATGTTGTCGAGCGGATACATGGTGTGGGTGCCATTGGTGAGGTCGAACTTCACAGGGGTAAATTTATCGACCGGGAACCAAGAGAGTGGATCATCTTCCGAAATCTGTGCCGAAGAATAAGCTGTCTTGCCATCGCGCGAGAGGATCACGTTATTGAACACCATGTCGGTGCCTCCGCATGATTCAAGCGCTGCGTAGAACGCATTGGATGCTTCCTCCCAAGCCTGAAATTTGGTTTGATACTCATCCATGGCGGCATTATAGGCGGCTAGTTCATCGGCGCTCATATAGTCTTCGAAGTTGGGGTAGGTGTCGGGGTCCCATGTGCAGGTATTCTGCCAAGCTTGCAGGGCCTCATTGTATGATGCCTTGTTCTCCTCGGTCATGAAATCTGCGACCTGGGGTTGCTCGGGGGCTTCACCGGGGTACTCCGGGAGCTGGACATTGTTGGGGTTGGCGAGAGACTGGAAGTTGTTGTGGTATTCCCATTTGTTCTCGTCATTGAGCGTGAAGTAGATTATGGTGTGCATCATGCCCTGATAGTCAGTAATCTGGCCGATGACGGTCTTGCCGTCAGCTGAGATGTCGAGGCCCATCACATACTGCGGCACGCGGTTGGTCCAGTCTAACTTCGGATAAGGAAGCACGACGGGCTCGCCGTAAGTGCCATCTTCCTTGAGGTCCCATACGCAGGGGGCTGACATTGGGGTCGCTGCGTCATCAATCGAGACCGGGGCAACGCCGACAGAGCCGGCGATGCGGAGGCCATCGGGGGTAATCAAACATCGCAGGCTCAACAGCCTGGAGCGATGCTCCGGATGCAAGCGCAAGGCCTGCGATAAGTAAAAATTTTCTTATAAGCAGTAACTATTTTGTTGTTATTTGTATTGTCCGTACTACGCTTTCCAGTATTTACGATGTAAATATGTCAAGTTATGGAAGCTATCCAATAATGCTTTAACATTGCAAATTTACGCAAAAAATATTAAATACAAAAAAATAGCAAGAAAAATCGTGGCAACCGCATCAAAAATTCATGAAAATGCCGAAAAGTATGCTGCAAATACATTTTTTAATATGGAAACTAAATGTTGTCTGATAAGAAAGTCGCGGCGGCTGCAAAATAAAGGAAATGTAGCCGCCGGAAGATGGATGTGACCATATCTTTCGGCGGCAAATTTAATAAGTGGAGGCATGAGGGGGTGATAACAAATAGTTCGTTTTGAGAGAAAAAAGTTCACTTTGCAGTGTGGCATAAAAATTGTAACTTTGCAGCGAGGATGCGATATGCGCATCGTTTGAAATTGTTATGGATGTGAATCTTAATTCGGCTTTGCAGGGCATCGCCGGTTGGCTGTGCGACAACGGTCTGGGCTGGCAGTGGGCTTTGCGCACCGCGAGCTTGCTTCTGTCGGTGGCTTATGTGGTGGCCTCCGGCTTGGTCTATACTGTATTGAATCGTCTCGTGAACCCGCTGATCCTGCGCATCACGCGCAATACGCCCACCAAGATTGACGATATATTGTTTCGTTACAGCTTCCTGAAGTGGTGCTGGTGGGAGTGCAGCGTTATGCTTCTGCGCCATCTGCTTCAGTATTCGCTGTCGCCCTTCAAGACCGTATCTTCGTGGGCCATGATAACGGCAGACGTGGTTATCATCGGCATAGGGACTAAAATGGTGGTGGAATTTGTGAAGGGTGCGTTTCTCGTGCTTTTCGACCGCAATAGGATAGCTGAGGAGGCGGAGCGGCTGAGTAAGCTCAATGATGAGGAGGCTGACGACTATGAATATGTGCCGTCGCATTCGCTTCAGGGTCTCGAGCAGATGATCATTTTCCTGATATGGGCGGTGGGTGTGATATTGATGCTGTCGGTTGTGGTGGGCAGGAATCCGCTGCTTATCATATCCGGACTCGGCGCGGGGGCCGCGGTGCTTATGTTGGTGTTCAAGGACTCGATACTCGGTGTGGTGGCCGGCATACAGCTTACGGTCAACGATATGTTGCGGCCCGGCGATTGGGTCACGGCCCCGGCCTATGGCGCCAACGGCATCGTGAAGAAGGTGACGCTTGCCACGGTGAAGGTGCTCAACTGGGACCACACGATAGTCACGATACCGCCATATCAGCTCGTGAGCCAGTCATTTCAGAATTGGCGCAGCATGCAGGAGAGTGGCGGGCGGCGGGTGGCCCGCTCGCTGAGCATCGACATGACCACGGTGAGGTTTCTGACGGAGGAGGAGAAGACGTCTATGCGCGGGTGCGAATGGGCGAAAGGTCTGGAGATGGATGGGGAGGTGGTCAACCTGACGGCGTTGCGCCACTACCTGAAGCACTACATATCGCAATTGCCCACGCTCAAGCGTGGCGGCAACATGCTCTACATGGTGCGCGAGCTGCAGCCCACCGAGGCGGGCCTCCCGATAGAGATATACTTCTTCACCAAATGCACCACATGGGAGAAATATGAGAGGGTGCAAGCCGATGTGACCGACCATATAATCGCCACGGTGGGGAGGTTCGGACTGAGGATATTCCAGGCCCCGACAGGTGCCGATATCAAGTCACTCGCAAAAATAGAACAAAAAAATGTTAATAAATTTGGATAAACCGGTTAAAAGCATTAACTTTGCAATCGCAAAAGCCCATGAAGGGCTGAGCGAATAAAACAATAGAATTGCAGAAGAGCCTACCGGCCTCGAGAGGGGTAAGCCAAGACGCAGCCGTCGAAGCGGAATCGGTAAGCCGGCAAAAACATCAGGAGAGGTGGGTGAGTGGCTGAAACCACCAGTTTGCTAAACTGACGTAGGAGC
>CAJTYC010000095.1 GCA_910584185.1 uncultured Muribaculaceae bacterium | reverse complement strand
AGCCGTTTGAGAGGGCGAAATTCAGATTTGGCAACTTTTTCAGTGCCCTCAAAATTTACCAAGTTATTTTTTTATCATTGCTAAATCTGATAATTAATACTTTGTGCGGCAAATCAGTCAACTGGTTTGCCGCATTCATAGTCTTATTAGAATGCGTATTGCACGGTCATAAGTCTGGAAAGCATCGTGTCAGTCCATTACATGACCGGCATTCTCTGCCTCTCTCACCATCTCGGCATATTGTTCGGGCGTCAAGTCCATAAAATAGTAGTTAACCGGATTTTGTGGTTCATCCTTGAATCGCACCTCATAGTGCAAATGTGGTCCGGTTGACTTTCCTGTAGATCCGACTTTGCCAATGTAATCACCCCTCTTTACGCTTTGGCCAGGAGACACCAGTATCTCGCTCAGGTGGGCATATCGTGTCAGATAATTGTAACCATGGTCTATGTCGATGCAATTGCCGTAGCCGCTTTTGCGTTCCGCTATGGCCACAATCCCGTCGCCTGTGGCATATACAGGTACGCCGTTCTTGGCAGCAAAGTCAAGGCCTGCATGAAATTTAGTGGAGCCGTATATCGGGTCTCGCCTGTATCCGTATCCAGACGACATGGTGTAATCCTTGACATCTATCGGGATTATGGAAGGTATGTGCGCCAATTTGTCCTTCTGCTTGCCTGCTTCCTCGCGAAGCTGGTCGAATGAAATGGATTGGGCATAAAGTTGGCGGTCGAACAGGTCAAGTCTCTGGGTGAGCAGTTTCACAAGGCCTGCGTCCGGGAGTTTCTGCAAGTCCTTGTAACGTTTTTCGTTGTCGAGTCCTGCAAAGCGTTGGCTCTGTGACATAGGCTCCATTTGCATCATGACCCGGTAGAAGTTGTCATCGCGGTTCTGTATGTCATGCATCACCTTAAGTGAGTTGTCGAGCCGGCGGTTGAGCACGTTGTAGCGGCTCTTTAGCATCGCATTCTCATTGCGCAGGTTTGTCTCGCTGGGGGTGCCGAAGCCATAATATGCGATGGCAAATAGTGCAGCACCCGTTGCAAATGAGGCAAGCGTGAATGCCCCCACCTTTTTGATACGTGATCTCAATGTGGGATAAATGCGTTCGAAATTGTCGGTTTCCGGATTATATTTATATGTTACCTGTCGGCTCATAACTGATTATCGGCTGCGAAATTAATAATATTTGAACATTTTACAAAATTTACTCTCGTCTACTTGCAATATTTTTATTAATTTTGCAATTTGAAATTTGAAAAAGATAATACTAAACATATATGACTTCAAAAGAAATCAGGGAGTCGTTCAAGGACTTCTTCCGCAACAAGGGCCACAAGGTGGTGCCGTCTGCCCCGATGGTGCTCAAGGATGACCCTACTCTTATGTTTACCAATGCCGGCATGAACCAGTTCAAGGACATTATCCTCGGACAGCGTGTTCCCGAAAGCCGTCGTGTCACTGATAGTCAAAAGTGCCTGCGCGTGTCGGGCAAGCACAACGACCTCGAAGAGGTGGGCCATGACACATATCACCACACCATGTTCGAGATGTTGGGCAACTGGTCGTTTGGTGATTATTTCAAGCAGGAGGCTATCGATTGGGCCTGGGAGTATCTTGTGGATGTGCTCAAACTCGACCCCGCGCGCCTCTATGCCACCGTGTTCGAAGGTTATGCGCCGGAGGGTCTTGGCCGCGATGACGAGGCTGCCGCAATCTGGGAAAAACATCTGCCCAAAAGCCATATCATCAATGGCAACCGCCATGACAATTTCTGGGAAATGGGTGAGACCGGTCCCTGTGGCCCTTGCAGCGAAATCCACATTGATTTGCGTTCTGACGAGGAGCGTGCCAAAGTGGATGGAGCTGAACTCGTTAACAAGGATAACCCGTTGGTTATCGAGATTTGGAACCTCGTGTTCATGCAGTATAACCGCATGGCAGATGGCCATCTCGAACCACTTCCTGCCAAGGTAATTGATACCGGTATGGGCTTCGAGCGTCTCACCATGGCGCTCCAAGGCAAGAAGTCAAACTATGACACAGATATCTTCACGCCAATCATAGCCAAGATTGCTGAGCTTACCGGCAAACAATATGGAGTGGATGAAAAAATCGACGTGGCAATGCGTGTAGCTGCCGACCATGTGCGCACCATAGCTTTCTCTATTGCCGACTCTCAGCTCCCCTCGAATGCCAAGGCCGGATATGTGATTCGCCGCATCTTGCGCCGCGCAGTCAGATATGTGTATACTTTCCTCAGCCGCAAGGAAGCATTGCTATATAAACTTGTCGATACGCTTATCGAACAGATGGGTGACGCTTATCCCGAACTTCCGGCGCAGAAGGAGCTTATAGAGCGTGTGATTAAGGAGGAAGAGGAGTCTTTCTTGCGCACTCTCGAGAATGGTATAAAGCTTCTCGACAATGTGATCAAGAATGCCAAGGCCAATGGCAAGTCGGAGATAGATGGCGCAGATGCTTTCACGCTCTATGACACCTACGGATTCCCGCTCGACCTAACTGAGCTAATAGCACGCGAGCAGGATATGACTGTCGACCACGCCGGCTTTGACAAGCATATGCAGGCTCAGAAGAAACGCGCCCGCAATGCCGCCCAGACCGAAACGGACGACTGGGTGGAAGTCCGTAAGGGCGACGAGAAGTTCGTAGGTTACGATTGCATGGAATGCGACACGCGTATCCTTAAATATCGTAAGGTGAAGCAGAAAGGTAAGGAGTATTACCAGATTATGCTTGAGACCACACCGTTTTATGCGGAGATGGGTGGTCAGGTAGGCGACTCCGGTTGTCTTGAGGGAGCTGACGGCGAAAAAATAGACATCTTCGACACCAAGCGCGAAAATGGAGTGGCCGTGCATCTCTCCAAGAAGATTCCCGCTAATCCGGAATCTGATTTCAAGGCAAAAATAAATGTGGATGCTCGTCGCGCCACATCGGCCAATCACTCTGCCACTCATTTGATTCACGAAGCTCTGCGTGAGGTGCTCGGCAATCATGTGGAGCAGAAAGGCTCGCTCGTTACACCGGAGGGTCTACGTTTCGACTTCTCGCATTTCCAGAAAGTCACGCCCGAAGAGATTCGTAAGGTGGAGCATCTGGTGAATGCCCGCATTCGTAAAGCAATGCCTCTTGAGGAGTGCCGTGAACTTCCAATCGCTGAAGCTCGTGCCATGGGAGCCATGGCTCTCTTCGGCGAAAAATATGGCGACAAGGTGCGCGTGGTGAAATATGGTGATTCTGTGGAGCTTTGCGGTGGCACGCATGTTGCCAATACCGGCAATATCGGTATGGTGCGTATCGTGAATGAAAGTTCTATCGCAGCAGGTATACGCCGCATTGAGGCTGTTACCGGTGAAGGCATAGAAAAAATGTTTGACGAGATGCAAGACATGATGGTCGACCTCAAGGAGCTTCTCGGAAGCTCGGCCAATATGCGCATGGCTGTGCGCAAAGCGATGTCTGAAAATGCAGACCTGAAGCATCAGGTGGAAGGTTTTGTGGCAGAGCGCACCGCTCAACTTGCTAAGGATGTGCTTGCCAAGGGAGTGATGGCCAATGGTGTTAATCTATACCGTCTCTCCGGTATCCGCATCCCGGAGGTTGTCAAGAATGTCGCATTCTTATTGCGTAAGGAATGCACTGAGCATTCAGTGTTTGTTGCTGCTACTGTACACAATGACAGGCCTACACTTACAGTGCTGCTTTCTGACGACCTTGTCAAGGCCGGTTATAATGCCTCTCAGGTGGTTCGCGAGGCCGCTAAGCTCATGAAAGGCGGCGGTGGCGGTCAGCCATTCTTTGCCCAGGCCGGTGGTAAGGATGCTTCCGGATTGTCGGCAGCTGCCGATAAGGTAATCGAACTCTTTGTCCTTAAGTAATGTCAAACCGCTTATATTCTAATCGCTGATATACGGTGGGGACGCACGGACGCGTGCGTCCCCATTTTCAATTTTGCGTTTATGGAAGAATTTGGTAAATTATATTATAAAATAAGCGAGGTGTCAGAACTTCTCGGAGTTCCGGCGTCCACTTTGCGCTACTGGGAACAGGAGTTCAGCGGGATAAGGCCAAAGCGCAGCACTTCCAACCAAAGATATTACAGACCTGAGGATTTGCGCAGACTTCAGATGATAAACTATCTCGTAAGAACAAAGGGTCTGCGCATAGAGGCTGCCAAGCAGGAACTACTGAGCAATGCTTCAAATATTTCAAAACGTCTGGATGTCATAGACTTGCTCACAGATACGCGCGATGAGTTGAAGCGTATGCTCGATGCGCTGACCAAACGGAAATGATTGCTCCTCGGGTAAGCAACGATAAAAAAGTATTATAGCAAATTATGAATATCACACTTCTGACGGTAGGAAAGACCAAGATACCGTTTGTGGTTCAAGGCATCAAGGAGTATGCTACGCGACTCAACAGATACACACCATTCGACATAATCGAGCTTCCCGACATAAAGACAACCAAGTCAATGACTGCCGAGAAGCAAAAGGAGTTGGAAGGCGAAGCGATATTGGCCAAGATGCTGCAATCCGACTTTGTCGTATTGCTTGATGAGAGAGGCCGTGAGTTTTCCTCTATGGAGTTTGCGTCCTATATAGAAAAACTGCAAGTGTCAGGTAAAAAGCGAACTATCTTTGTGGTGGGTGGCCCTTATGGTTTTTCTGCCGCTGTTTACAACAGGGCCGATGCGAAGATTTCGCTTTCCCGCATGACTTTCAATCATGAAATGGTCCGTATGTTTTTTGTAGAGCAAATATATCGAGCCATGACTATATTGCGCAACGAGCCTTATCATCATGAGTGATAAGGCTCGTTATACATAAATTGTCTCGATTTTCCCTTTTGCAACTATCTGGCCTGCAATGCTTAGAGCCCATCTCATAAAAATAACCCGCCCCTATGGGTAAAATTTTTATGAGATGGGCTCTTAGTGACTATACATCACTTCGATTACTGGGAAGACTTGTGCCTGTAGCTGGAGAAGGCATTGCGGATGCGCGGCATGAATGACATTGCAATTGGTACTGCCAAGCATATGATATATATGATGCTAAGGCTTTTAAGTGTCTCTTTGGGGGCTGCGATGATTTCTGATGGCTTGTATTTGCCGCCCTCTTTTTCAAGCTTCTCTGCATCGATGCAAGCGAGAGTTGATTTCCACTCTATAGCACCATTGTTAAGCATCACAACCGACGGATTCCCTCTGGCCACCTCTTTGATTGCCGTATCATCGGCTGTATAGATTTCATAGTCGGGAAGTGCCATCTCCTCCCATAAGCTGATTTGGTCGGGCGTCCCGTCGGTTACGGCGATAACTTCGGCTTCTTGCTCGTTTGCCCATTGCTGGAGTGCGTTTATTTTCCATGTGGTGGCTGCCGAAACCTCGGCCATGCTCGGCATGAGAAGTATAATCTGCCTGCCGGTGCCTGCTATCGCTTCTTCGGTTACATCTTCTTCGCCATCACGGCTCCATATACGGAATGTCTTATCGTCGGCCGTGGCTTTGTCAGTTTCCTTGTCAGCTTGCTTATGCTTTCGTTCCACAAATTTCCAACCTTCATTCTCATCGGGCAATTCGTCCTCTATTCCGAACTCCTTAAGATGACCATCTTTTTCGTATACGAAAACATAATCAATCTCATCATCTTCCGAATGATTGCTCTGCGAAATAAGACTCGTGTCGACTTTGTATGGTCTGAAATCGAGTAACGGTTGGAAGAGGTAACCACAAAAGCAGACCATTATCATATAAGCCAACGATACCACGACGCCCAACCATTGGAATGCCGGCGATATGATCGTGGTGCATTTTAAATTGAACTTGATAAGCCACACCGACATTAGTGTCAGTATAACGTTCTTCCAGAATGTAGACCAATTTGAAATGATGAAAAAATCGCCGAAGCATCCGCAGTCTGACACCGGGTCGCTCACAGCTATCCAAAGAGTGAGGGGAAGCATGAAACACATAGTGACAAGTGCCAAGATAGGGGAGGAGCGTCTGTAACAACCCAAGAACAGGCATATTCCTAATGTGAATTCAAACACACAGAGAGCGAACACCCCGGTGATGAGAAGCGTGTGCATAATAGGCAACCCCATGGCCGACATGTATTCCTCGAATTTGTAGAGAGACCCCCAAGGGTCTATTGCCTTCACAAAGCCCGAAAAAATAAATGTGCCTCCAAGCAGCAGCCTGAAAATCCATGTGGATGCGAGGATAAACCGGCTTGCGGCATCTGATGATTTATTCATAACCGAACCGGAGTTTTATGAGAGCGAATATCGAATAATTAATCATATCCATATAATTTGCATCTATGCCTTCTGATACCAAAGTCTTGCCATGATGCGATTCTATCTCCTTGGTGCGCAATAGCTTCTGCAATATTATATCGGTGAAGCTGCTTACGCGCATGTCGCGCCAGGCCTCATCGTAATCATGATTCTTATGGTTCATCAGCGATGTGGCTGCCTCAAGCTTCTCATCGTAAAGTCGCATAGCCTCTTCTGGTGTCAACTGGTCGCCTGGTCCGAGCTCAAGCTGTATCAGAGCCATTACGCAATAATTTATTATGCCTGTAAACTCCGGCTCTATCCCTTCGTTAACCTGTGCGTTCTCTATGCCCTTGTCTTCCAAGCTCCTGATTCTCTTTGCCTTGATAAAAATCTGGTCGGTTAGACTTGAAGGACGCATTATGCGCCAGGATGTGCCGTAATCAAGCATCTTCTTCTCATATACTTCACGACAAGATGCCTTGATTGCGTTGAATTCTTTAGCTGTGTCTGGTCTGTTTCCCATTGTTACGGTTTGGTTTGTTTGCACAAAATTATCAAAATTTGGTTGAAATATCAAAATATGTGGCGGCACATTAATTTTAGTTCGCAAAAAATTGCTAAATTTGCATCCGCTCCAAGGCGTATGCTGATATTATGGTGGGGTCATCAGCAGATGCCGGCGGCTATAGAAGTTTTAATGTAAAGTAACAAAACTAAAATTTATTATCTGATGGTTATACAACGTTGGCAATCGGTCTTTCTCCTCATCGTCACAGCCATGATGGCGTGTTTTACATTCTGCTCTCTCGGGCAAGTTCAAATGCCCGATTTTTCACTCGATTTCACCACCATGGGTTTCTCAATAGAGGGTGAGGCTACCAATGGTGCCCCGTTGGGTTATTATATGCGCACATGGCCTTTCTTCACCATTTCTCTGCTGTGCACCATACTGCCGTTCATCGCAATTTTCCTTTTCCGCAATATGAGCCTGCAAAAAACTGTCTGCATCATAGAGGTGCTGCTTATTGTGGCATTGGTTTTGATGGGTATTGCTTACGGCTACAAAAACGAGGCGCTCGAAAATTATCAGGTGGGTTGGTCTTCAATCATCATAACACTGCCTATCGCAGTGGTGGCTGACTTACTTGCATATCGCAGAATCTCGGCCGACCAGAAGCTGCTCAGGTCTACCGACCGCCTGCGCTGATACACGCGTAATATTCATAAAAATATCAACAACCATGCAATTTAACATTAATTTGCGTGGTTGTTAAATTATTTTTTTGTATCTTTGCATAGAGAAGACTCCTCTTGGAGTCGCATATATTGTGTGTATTATCATAAGATGTTGTGATACATGCAGATATGTAATTAATTTAAGTTTCGCAAGTATATGATTGATGAGATAAGGGCATAAAAAAACG
>CAJTYC010000094.1 GCA_910584185.1 uncultured Muribaculaceae bacterium | reverse complement strand
GGAAATGGCGGGATAGCTCAGTTGGTTAGAGCGTCGGATTCATAACCCGGAGGTCTCGAGTTCAATTCTCGATCCCGCTACTGCTTTAGAGACAATCTTTACTGATTGTCTCTCTTTTTTATATCCAAAGACATTGTATTACTTGCATCTATTAAAGACATGGTCGCTTCACGACACATATCCGGCTTCGCCGGAACATATTTTTGCCGCGCTACACTTATGCGGCCGTGTTGGAACGTATTTTTGCTTTGCACAAGAAAGAATAAATCCGGGTGTCCTTTCGGGCATCCGGATTTATTTTTTTGATGAAGTCTGAGATTACTCAGCAGCAGCTTCAGCCACCTCAGCGTCAGCAGCTGCGCTTTCAGCCTCGAGAGCAGCCTTGGCAGCAGCCTCTTCGGCAGCGAGCAATTCAGCTTTCTTCTTAGCCACTTCTTCACCCTTGGCGCGGTTCTTCTCCACCTCAGCGTCAAAGCGAGCCTTAGCAGCAGAAGCTGCCTCAGAAGCCAACTTAGCCTTGGTAGCATCGACAGCCTTGGTGCGGTCGGCCATCCAAGCATCGAAACGACGCTTAGCCTCCTCTTCGGTGAACGCACCCTTCTTCACACCGCCGCGGAGATGCTTCATGAGCATCACACCCTCTTTGGAGAGGATTGAACGAACAGTGTCGGTAGGCTGAGCGCCAGTTTCCACCCAATACAAAGCACGGTCGAAGTCTAAACTTATTGTAGCAGGATTAGTGTTCGGATTATAAGAACCTATCCTCTCAATAAATCTACCATCACGTGGTGCCCTGCTATCGGCTACTACAATAGGATAAAAAGCGTAGCCCTTGCGGCCATGACGCTGTAATCTAATCTTTGTTGCCATAAACTTGCCGGTTTTATTGAATTTAAATGAAACATATGAAATGCACGGCATGCGCATTTCGGCTGCAAAGTTAGTTTAAAATTGCCAACGCGCAAAGTTTTTTCACAATATTTTTGTAATTTTGCAGAAAATTTGAATAATCTATGTCAGAAAACATGTTATTGAGCCGTCTTGAGGGGCTTGACGGGCGGTTTGAGGAGGTTTCAACACTGATTACCGACCCGGCTGTGATAGCTGACCAGCCGAGATACGTAAGGCTCACAAAGGAATATCACGACCTTGAGGAGATACTCAACGTGAAGAAAGAATATGAGCAATCATTGCGCAGTCTTGAGGAGTCGAAAGAGCTGCTGAGCAGTGAGGAAGATGAGGATTTACGTGCATTGGCACGCGATGAGATAGAGTCGTGCACACGCCGAATACCTGAACTGGAGGAGAAAATAAAGCTCCTGCTTATTCCGGCAGACCCTGACGACTCAAAGAACGCGGTGCTTGAGATACGTGGTGGCACAGGAGGCGACGAGGCTGCACTGTTTGCCGGTGACCTTTTCCGAATGTATCAGAAATATGCCGAGAGCAAGGGTTGGCAGCTGGCCGTGTCGTCGGTGTCGGAAGGGGCATCCGGGGGCTACAAGGAGATAGTATGCACGCTCACAGGCGATGGTGTGTATGGCACGATGAAATATGAGAGCGGTGTGCACCGCGTGCAGCGCGTGCCCGCCACCGAGACGCAAGGGCGTGTCCACACTTCTGCGGCAACGGTGGCTGTGCTTCCCGAGGCAGAGGAGTTTGATGTGGAGATACATGAAGGCGAGATAAAATGGGACACATTCCGTTCGGGCGGTGCCGGCGGTCAGAACGTCAACAAGGTGGAGTCCGGAGTACGTCTGCGCTACAACTGGAAGAACCCCAACACCGGCCAGGTGGAGGAGATTCTGATAGAATGTACGGAGACACGCGACCAGCCAAAGAACAAAGAACGCGCCCTAGCGCGCTTGCGCACGTTCATATATGATAAGGAACACCAGAAATATATGGACGACATAGCATCGCGGCGCAAGACGATGGTAAGCACCGGCGACCGCTCAGCCAAGATTCGCACCTACAACTATCCGCAAGGGCGCATTACCGACCACCGCATCAACTACACCGTATACAACTTGGCGGCCTTCATGGATGGCGACATACAGGAGTGCATCGACCGACTGATTGTGGCGGAGAACGCCGAGAAGCTCAAAGAGGCCGAACTGTAAGGAGGCCGAACTATAAGGAGTCCGAACGGCAAAAAGACAAACCTGAGCCACGTCAATGCTGAACTGTTAAAAACAGAACAGCCGCACAGGCTCACAAACAAATCGTTAGATAGAAATGTTATAAAGTCAAAGCTGATGATAGCTTTGACTTTATTTTATTCACCGTTCGCCCTGGCGGGGATGCCCTACTGCTAGCTCCGACAGACGACTAAAATCTTATTATTATGAAAACATTGTCAATATTAGCCTATATAATCGGCTCGGGTCTGCTGATTGCCTCATGTTTCACCACCGGAGTTGCCCTGACTTGGGCATTGGGCGGAAGCGCCGTGGTTTGTCTCATACTTGGCTGCGTGTTCCAATACAGCAGCGCCAACCACAAGGTGGTGCATCACTACCACTAATCAAGATTATCAAAACAGCATGGCGACAGACTGAGCTTCACGCAAAGTCTCCGGCTTACCGATATCAATGAGATTGAGTTCAGGCAACTCAATCTCATTGATTTTTAGTTTCATGTCGGCATCTTCGGGCAACGCTGCATTATGAAGCAAGAAATCCATAATAGGAAATTTTCTGACGCCAATCTCCGCAGCATAAGCCTCAAGAGCCTTGACCGCCACCTTGCTCACCACATAAATGCCGCTGAAAGCCCGCTCATGCATATCAGCCGACATCGCGAACCCCTCTGGCCGAAACTCACCGCTTTTAAGATTGTGCCAGCCACGAAGATTGCCCCGCTCATCAAACACCAGCTTGCGCGACGAATCGCGCGGACTCGCAACAAGAGATATGTCGGCATCTGAAGCGTTGTGACGCTCCACAATCTGGCGCAGCGGCGCATCGCTCAATATATCCACGTTATGCACCAACACCGGGCCGGCATCATCGCCAAACAGCAACGGCGCGGCCTCCAGAAGACCGCCGCCGGTGTCCAATATACTGGCCGACTCATCGCTCACCTTAACCTGCTCCTCCAAACCCTCCCCTTTCAGGAAATCTATAATTTGGTCAGCGAAATGATGCACATTGACCGTCAACGAGTCGAAGCCCGAAGCATTAAGTTTGTCGATAACCCTACGGAGCATTGGCACACCATGCACAGGCACAAGAGCCTTGGGATGCTCGAGAGTCCAGGGCTTCAGCCGTGTGCCGAAACCTGCCGCCAAAATAAAAGCCTTCATCATAATTCAATTAATTTAACTTTCGCAAGTTTGTAACTTGCGAAAAGTTTGGAGTTTGAAGGTTAGAGGTTAGGGCAACGCCACGCATGTCTCAAAAAAAATTCAATTTTTATCCACTCTAACTTCCAACTTCAAACTTTAAACTTCAAATTTTCAAGTTGCAAAGCAACTTGCGAAATTTTAGTCAATTAACATTAAACGACTTACATAAGCCCTGCTCGCGATGACACAATTCAATCACGGCATCAGGATATAGCGCCGCCAACTTCTCGGCAACAGCCTGCGCCGAATAAACCGAACGGTGCCGGCCACCCGTGCATCCAAACCCAATCTGCAGCTGACTGAAGCCGCGACTTATATATCGAGCCACGGTGGGCGACACGATATCTACCGCCTTATCTACGAAACCGTCAATTTCCCCCTTCTGCTTCAGGAAATCAATCACTGGACGATCCAAGCCCGTAAGAGGTTTATACTCATCATAACGCCCTGGATTGTGCATGCCCCTGCAATCAAAAATAAAGCCACCGCCATTGCCAGAGAAATCATCGGGATAACCACGCTTATATGAGAAACTGTATACCTTGACATGCAAACGTCCATCGGATGCACGGCGAAAACGGTCATCGCCAACCAACATGCCGCAGACACGCTTCAGCTCGCCATAAGAGTCAAGCACACCGTCGTCTATAAGCTGTGAGAGGTTGGCCAACGCCCCCGGTATACTCTCTATGAAATGGGCACGCTTCTGCACAAGCCCCCTGAAACCATACGCACCCAGCACCTGAAGCGTGCGGAACAGCACGAAATCGGGCAAAGCCCGCTTCAGAATCGCCTCGGCCGCCGCTCCGGAAATGCCGCCACGCTGCAACTCATCGTTTGCAGCCACAAACTCGCCGATATAGAAGTCGGCCATCTCATCGCGAAAACGGGGTTCGAAGCGGGCCTTAGCCTGCCACAAGAAAGAGACGGCATCATAAATGCACGGACCCAGACGGCCACCCTGGAAATCTATAAAATAAGGCACATCATCGCAAAGCATGACATTGCGGCTCTGACAATCACGCATCATGAATCCCCAGAACTCGCGGGGCAACGACATGATGCGATCGGCAAACCGCTCGAAATCATCTTCAAGAGCTTCCTCATCAAATGCGACGGAAGTGTTCTTTAGATACTCATATTTGAAATAATTGAGGTCCCATATAATCTGACGACGAGAAAACTCAGGATATGCCACAGCGTCAGACCACAACTTGCGGTCGAGCACCTGCATCCTGACCAGCGAAGACAAAGCCGCCCTCACAAATTCCATGACACGCCCCGAGCCCAACTGACTCAAGAGCGAGACATCACCTAAATCCTGCTCTATATAACAACCGTAATCGGCTTCATGGGCATAGACAGCCGGCACCTTAACGCCATGACGGGCGAATATGTCGGCCAGAGCCACGAAAGCCTTCGCATCGTGCGTGTCGTCAGCCTCCACGCCGAGTACGGAATGAGGCACAGAAGCGTTACCAGAATTTTCCGGCATAAAAAGACGGAAATATCGGCGGTCACCGCCCGCCTGGGGGAGGGCAGTAACCGAATCGGGCATGCACCCGAACGAGTTGGCACACAACTCATTGAAACATTGTATAGACTTACACTTACTCATAATCAAAATAATTATTGTCAGCCTCTTGAACGTCTGCCACGTTCAAAAAAACGCATACAAAGCCTGCATACGCGAGGGGTTGACCGAGACGTCAAATACAAAATTAACTCAAAAAAACATTAAAACTGCAAATCTCAATTATAAAGTGAATAATTTTTATTAATTTTGCACTCGGACTATCACAAAAGCGCCGGCCACGCAGCCGGCAGGGAGAATGCAAGCCTTGCCACAGCATCGGCAGCAGGGCAAGCCACTCCGCAAAAGAAAGTATATAATTCAGATTTACAATAAATTTAGACTAAAGCAATGGCTAAGATCGAAAATTACAATTTCAATGGCAAGAAGGCCATCGTGCGCGTGGACTTCAACGTGCCCCTCGATGAGAATGGCAACATCACAGACGACACCCGTATCCGCGGTGCCCTCCCCACCCTCAAGAAAATACTTGAAGATGGCGGAAGCCTTATCCTCATGTCGCACATGGGCAAACCCAAAGGCAAGGTAAACATGAAGCTGAGCCTCAGCCAGATTAAGGATGCAGTGGCCAAGGCACTCGGCAGAGACGTGAAGTTCGCCCCCGACTGCGCCAAGGCATCAGAGGCAGCCAAAGAGCTTAAGCCCGGCGAGGTGCTCCTGCTTGAGAACCTCCGCTTCTATCCTGAAGAGGAAGGCAAGCCCGTAGGCATCGACAAGGCCGACCCCGCATACGATGACGCCAAGAAGGCCATGAAAGAGAGCCAGAAAGAATTTGCAAAGATTCTCGCAAGCTACGCAGACGTATACGTCAACGACGCATTCGGCACAGCACACCGCCGTCATGCATCTACAGCCGTAATCGCAGACTACTTCAACGAAGACAGCAAGATGCTCGGCTTCCTGATGGAGAAAGAGGTTAAGGCCGTCGACAACATCCTCAAAGACATCAACCGTCCCTTCACCGCCATCATGGGTGGTTCGAAAGTGTCGACCAAGATCGGCATCATCGAGAACCTTATGGACAAGGTGGACAACCTTATACTCTGCGGCGGTATGACATTCACCTTCGCCAAGGCACGCGGCGGCAAGATTGGCCAGTCAATCGTAGAAGATGATAAGCTCGACCTTGCACTCCACATCATAGAGCTCGCCAAGCAGAAAGGTGTAAACCTCGTGCTCGGCACAGACTGCGTGGCCGGCGACAAATTCTCCAACGACGCCAACCAGCAGGTATGCTCAGTGATGGATATACCCGAAGGTTGGGAAGGCATGGATGCAGGTCCAGACTCAATCATCGCATTCCGCAACGCCATCCTCCCCGCCAAGACTATACTCTGGAACGGCCCCGCCGGCGTGTTTGAGTTCGACGCATTTGCAAGAGGCTCCAAGGCAATCGCCGAGGCAATCGTGGAGGCAACAGCCAACGGCGCCTTCTCGCTCGTGGGCGGCGGAGACTCAGTGGCATGTGTCAACAAATTCGGCATGGCCGACAAGGTGAGCTACGTGTCGACAGGCGGCGGCGCACTCCTCGAGGCAATCGAAGGCAAGACCCTCCCCGGCGTGGCAGCAGTGTCAGGCAAATAAGCCATGGCCACAAAAAAGTGAAATAATAGTCACAGGAGACACGTTCTGAATAAGGACGTGTCTTCTTTATATGTCACTTCTTTTTAATTGCAAAAGGATTCGCGTGTTCTAAAAATATGTTTTACAGCATGTCTTTAAAAACACAAAAACACGAATAAAATAAAAATGAGCGACGAATAACTTAAAAAAACAAAACAGATATTGACATTCTAATAATAAAATATTAATTTTGCAGTTAATAAGAAGCACGGCAACGTGAGACACACCCTGCATCAAAGGGCGTAGAGCGAAGGGACGAGGTAACCTTAAAACATGAAGGCTCAGATTCATAATCGAAACTGAGTAGTTGCCGAGGATAGGCAACAGAGTAAGCCCCCGTTAATTCAATCGCAAAAAAAGATAGAGATAAACTAACAAATAAATTAACTAACCAAAACAAAATCAGTAAAGATTATGGAATCTCAGAAACCTATGGCTAACCAGCCTGCGGCCACTGCTGCCGCCAAGATCAAGAAAGAGGAAAAGATCAGCCAGGTGCGTGGAATCAAGAACGCATTTATCGTGATCCTCTGCTGCTGCGCAGCTGCAATTTGCATCTTCCTCTTCGGAATGGGCTACAGTGGAAACTTTGAAGGCGGCACAACAGAGGGACATCCCCTTAACCTGGCCGGCACAGTGTACAAAGGTGGCTTCATCGTGCCTATCCTTATGACACTTCTCCTCACCGTTATCGTTCTTTCTATAGAGCGTTGGATCGCCCTCAGCTCTGCTACCGGCAAAGGCAACACCACCAAGTTTGTCGCTGACATCAAGGCAGACCTCGCAGCCAACAAGATTGACGCAGCCATGCAGCGTTGCAAGACTCAGAAAGGCTCTGTGGCATCAGTTGTTTACAACACACTCGTTCGCTACAAAGAGATGGACGCCAACACAACACTCAGCAAAGAGCAGAAGCTCACTACACTCCGCAACGAGGTAGAAGAGGCTACAGCACTTGAGATGCCCGCCCTCTCACAGAACCTTCCCATCGTGGCAACACTCACCACACTTGGTACACTCGTCGGTCTTCTCGGAACTGTGATGGGTATGATTAAGTCATTCCAGGCACTCGCATCATCAGGTTCACCTGACTCAACAGAGCTTTCTACCGGTATCTCTGAGGCACTTGTGAACACAGCCTTCGGTATCGCAACCGGTGCATTTGCAGTAATCTCTTACAACTTCTTCACCAACAAGATCGACAACCTCTCGTACGCTATCGACGAAATCG
>CAJTYC010000093.1 GCA_910584185.1 uncultured Muribaculaceae bacterium | reverse complement strand
AAATAGAGTCTAATAAATCGCACTCAAGCCGGTCTCACACAAGGGAGTACTTCATATAAAATAGAGTCTAATAAATCGCACTCAAGCCGGTCTCACACAAGGGAGTACTTCATTTGATATATCTCAAATCATAGGTGTCAGAGTTATTAGAGAGTCAGAAATATGAAAGAACGAGAATATTTTGCAGTAATGCCATTCGAATATTTTATTTTGATTGAAATTACTCCTGAACGAAGTAAAATAATTGATGAGGAGTATGAGGGAAACATAGTTGAATATTACGAGGATGTCATACTACGTGAATTTGATTTTTCTCAAAGTGACACATGGACTGTTTTGACTGAGTCCTCTATGTTTTGCTATGGCAAAGTCCCTGTCATTCCACGTGAAAATTCATCAAGGGAATGGAAATATGACAAACCCCTTGAGCGAGATTAATGTCGAATTTTGACGAATAAATAGTTCACGGGGAATAAATGAAGGTCCCATTGGTAACGACCGTTTACCATATAAATTCTTGTTCTTGTTTAAGGTTTGCGTGGCGTCTTATGACTTGGATGTAAGGGAGAAATTTAACTCGTGCCTTGATGTTGTTGTATATAGAACGTCCTAATTTGTCGTGGAAATCTTCTTTCCTGCTCTCGTCTGCCACAATGTAAAAATCCGCATGAAAATCCTGAAGCTCGTAAAATTTATTCAGGGAGTTAAGAATGTTGGTGGTGTGCTCAACCTCATAAAAATGCGATGGCATTCTCCTTTCATTAAACCATATCACATCGACAGTTTGTGCCTTTCTGAGAAGAAAATCATATGTGAAAGATGGGATGACAGTGGTGTCTGAGATTTCACATAACTCTGTGCCGAGAAAAAGTTTATGCTTATCTTGTGCCGGCACGAAAGTGCTCGAACCGCAAATATTCCCAATCTCTATCAACAGCCCTTGATAATATGAGTGAGTGAACGTTTCTTCAGATTTATGGTTGCCGGCTTCCAAATTGAACTTTGATAGCACTTCCGTTGCGTGGTCTTTAAGAGCCCAGAGTCCCGGTCTGATTTTAAAGATTGAGTCGCTATTCTGTACAATTCTTCTAACCGAGGCCTCCGGTGTCTTGGTGGCCCACTTGGAAAAGTCCAATACCTCATTGAGTTTCCGCAAAGTGGCCCAACCGCCCAACTCCTCAAGGGCATCAATCACTTGTCGTTCCTGCGTAATCTTTTTCATTCTTGGTCCGTTAGAGAATCTTGCAAAGATACAAAAAATATTTTAATAATGAACGTCGGCGGCGCCTCTTTGCCCCCAGTGCGCTATGCATTAAATGTCCTCCTCAAGTATCTCGGTGGGGGTAAGTATCTCCAGCGCCCGGGCTCCGCTGCTGTTGCCGGTCAGATAGGCTATGCGGTCGTTCATGCCAAGATGTCCGTCGGCCACGATGCGCCTGACTGCCTCTACCGAATGCCCGGGACGGAAATTCTCGTTCTCTCCATATAGATACGCAGTGACACCATAACTCAGCGCCAACCAACGCATCACCCCATAGTTATGACATATGGCAAACGTAGGGTTGCTGCCCCTGAACGATGCAATGAAACGTGTCGAAACACCACGATATGCATCGGTGAATATCGCCTTGGTGTTAACCTTATTTCCCGACATCACAGCTTCGTGAGCCAGAAATGAAGTTATATCGCGGTCCACAAGCGGTGGCACATCCATCTTCTCGCGAAGCGAAGATTCCACCTCTCTCGCCACATTGGTCATGGTGCGAACAGCCTCTATCGGATACTTGCCATAGGCTGTCTCGCCCGAAAGCATCATGGCGTCAGCCCGCTGATACACCGCATTGGCCACATCTGAAATCTCGGCACGTGTGGGACGCGGATGCTCAATCATGGTGTGAAGCATCTGGGTGGCTACAATCACAGGCTTGTGGGCAGTGATGCACTTATGTATCATCATAGCCTGTATGCCGGGTATGCGCTCTGCCGCAACCTCAATGCCAAGGTCTCCGCGTGCTACCATTATACCATATGATGCCGACAAAATCTCATCGAAATTGTCAATGCCTTCCTGATTCTCAATCTTCGATATAATCTTTGTGTCGGCACCGAGACTGTCAAGAATATCCTGCACCTCCTTGACATCGGCCGCCGAACGCACGAACGAATGCGCTATGAAATCGACGCCAAGCTTAACTCCGAAACCGATGTTGCGGCGGTCACGTTCGGTCACAGCCGGCAAGTCAATACTGACGCCCGGCAGGTTAACACTCTTGCGCGAACCGAGCACGCCATCGTTCTCCGCAACAGCCATCACCACGCCATTGCATACCGAAGTCACCGCAAACTCCACCTCTCCATCATCTATGAGAAGACGGTCACCGGCACGAAGCACCCGTGCAATGTTGGCATAATTGACACATATTCGATCGGTAGAGGTCAATCCCTCCGCATCACCCACGATTTGCACCACATTGCCGGTCGCGAACGATATAGGTTCACCATCGGTAGTCACGGTGGTGCGTATCTCCGGACCCTTCGTGTCGAGCATTACGGCAAGCGACGCTGACGCAGCCCTGACATTGCTTATGATTTTGCTGAATCCCTCATAATCAAGATGAGCCGAATTCATACGCACCACATTGACGCCCGCAGCAGCGAGCTCCTTTATAAACTCTACATCGCAACGCTTGTCAGAAACGGTGGCGACAATTTTAGTGAATTTCTGCATGACTTTAAGATGACCGAATTTTGGGTATATGAAGGTGGTTTCTATTGAAAATAGAGCATCAATAGATGTGCATTTTCCAAGACGAAGTCTAATAAAAAACACCATAACATATAACTAAAATTAAAACAAAATATTATAGCATAAAGTTGCGCACCCTAAGATAGAGGTTATAGAGGGAGTACACAGCATATACGCATCTTTGGGGTCGTCAGCGGCGCCTCCTCCGGTTCGCGATGCAACGTCAGCTAACTCACATATTCTATATTATCATCGCCGGAAGCTCCTTCCTCCCCGTGGCTTCGCGACGTTGCATCGCGAACTGGGGGGGAGGAGGCGCCGCCGACGACAATAAGACGACAATAAAAGGAGTGTAATTTAACACTTCAACAGGTAATTTACATTGACCACTGCCGCGGGGGACACCTGCGGACATTCAATGTAAGTATCTATAAAACAAGTGGGTGGGCCACGCTCGCGCGCAGCCCACCCGGATTCCACTATAAACTATATCTAACTAAACTTTGCTCACTGCGACATTCTCACGAATCCCACAGCAATCTATCCATATTGCTTTGTATCTTTAGAACGTTTGCTGTACCTGTTGGTTTTTTGATTTTAACATTATATCAATCATTTAAATTTTATTTAGTTAATTCACCGGTTTAGAATTTCCATTTAACATTTCTGTAGGTGACTGCATATTGTTGTTGGGGCGTTATTTTGCTCTTTTATCTTATTTTTAGCCACATTTCTTTTTGCGAGAGTGCTTGGAATATTGTTTTTTTGTTTATATTTGCATTAGAAAAACTCATATGGGTTGTTTTTTGTACGCCCGAAATAGGTTTGAATCAAAGAAGTGGCTCGCAGAGAGCTTATTATTGTTATTTTGTCTTTAAATGCAGGAATTAGTTAAGGATGTGGCAACGAGGCTTGGACTCCCGTATAGGTCTGTCGATGCCACTGTAAGACTTCTTGATGATGGTGCCACGGTGCCGTTTATCAGCCGCTATCGCAAGGAGATGACAGGAGGCCTTTCCGAGGTGGCAGTGCGCGATGTCGAGTCTGCGTTGGTGCTGGTGCGCAATCTATATGCACGCAAGGAGTTCGTGCGGACAGCTATCGAGAATGCCGGGGCAATGAACCAGCAGCTCGAGGAGCGGCTTCACTCTGCCCGTACGCTCACGGATGTGGAGGATATTTATGCACCTTTCAAGCCCAAGAAGCATACCCGAGGCACCATGGCACGCGATAAGGGCCTCGAGCCATTGGCAAAGATGATTATGTCTTCGCGCACGGGAGACTGTGCGGGTTTGGCTATGAAGTTTATCGACGGCAAGAAAGTGAAAGGTAAAGATGACGCTTTGGCCGGTGCCAGCGACATAATAGCCGAATGGGCTGCCGACAATGCACGACTCCGCAACATCACACGCAACGAGTATCGCCGCAATGCCTCTATTGTGTGTCACCCGGCTAAGGATAAGGATGCCGAATTATATGCTTCTCCATATGCTCAATATGCAGATTTCAACCAGCGTCTGCGCGGCATTCCCTCTCACCGATACCTGGCTATAAGGCGTGCCGAACGTGAGGGATTGCTCAAGGTGCGCTATGAGCTTAAATCGCCCGGTAAATCGCTTGAGGAGTCGCTCGCAGATGCTTTTATGCCACAGATGGCCAAGGGTGAGTGTGCATTGATAATAGCCGGGGCTGTGGCTGATGCGTCCAAGCGACTGTTGCGCCCATCGGTAGAGAATGAGATTTCTGCCTCGCTTAAGGAGGAGGCCGACCGTGTGGCCATAGATATATTTGCCGATAACCTGCGGCAGCTTCTCTTGGCTGCGCCGCTCAAGGGGCGCCGGGTGCTCGCTATTGACCCCGGATTCCGTACCGGTTGCAAAGTGGTGGCTCTCGATGAGCAGGGTAATCTGCTTGGAGAGGATGTGATTTATCCGGCTGTGCCACGCAATGATACCGAGGGTGCCGCCGCCACGTTGTCGGCAATGATCGCTAATTTTGACCTCGATGCGATAGCTCTTGGCAGCGGCACAGCCTCGCGCGAAACCGAACGTTTCCTGCATCAGTCGGGTCTTATGGACTCTGATGCGATATTCGTGGTTAGCGAGGATGGCGCGTCGGTTTATTCTGCTTCCGAGCTTGCGCGTGCTGAGTTTCCCGACAAGGATGTGACTGTGCGCGGTGCTGTGTCGATAGGGCGCCGGCTTATTGACCCGCTTGCAGAACTTGTCAAAATTGACCCGAAGTCGATAGGGGTGGGGCAGTATCAGCATGACGTGGACCAGACCGCGCTGAAGTCGGCGCTCGACTATACGGTGATGAGTTGTGTAAACAGCGTGGGTGTTGACCTCAACACAGCCTCTGCAAGTCTATTGCAATATGTGTCGGGCATAGGCAAGACGCTTGCCACAAATATTGTGAACTACAGGCGTGATAATGGCCCCTTTGCGTCGCGACGCGATCTTCTTGATGTGCCGCGTCTCGGGGCCAAGGCTTTCGAGCAGTGTGCAGGTTTCTTGCGCATAGCCGATGGCCCGGAGCCACTCGACAATACGGGCATTCATCCTGAGAGCTACCCCCTGGTCAAGGCCATGGCGGCATCGGTGGGAGTGAAGGCCGAAGATCTCGTGGCCAACGATGCGTTGCTCAATAGTATTGATGTGGAGCTGCTGGCCGCAAAAGGAATTGGCGGTCTTGATACAATGTATGACATTATAATGGAACTGCGCAAACCCGGCCGCGACCCCAGGCGCGATGATGTGCAGATGTTCGTGCCGGCCATTGACTCGTTCGACCAGCTGTACCTCGGCATGCGCCTGCCCGGAGTGGTGGAGAACATCACAGCTTTCGGAGCGTTCATAAACCTCGGCATACACGAAAACGGGCTTCTCCATATCTCCAAGATATCGAGAAGACGACTCAATTCGGCGTCAGATGTGTTGCACCTTGGTCAGATAGTGGAGGTCGAAGTTGTGGAGATAGATCCCGCCAGGGGGCGTATCAGCCTGTCTATGCTGCACCTCGATTAATCAGCGCAGCGGCCCAACTGATGCCTTCACGGGCATCAGTTGGGCTGCTTCTGCATATCAGCCTTTATGGCGTCGTTAAAGGCGGCCTCAAACTCCTCCATGGATTTGGGGTCGCCATCATATTTCTTGCGGCATTCGCTCGCAAACTCATCGTAGGCTTTGGCGGCCTGCTGCACCTCGTCTGAATCATAGCTGTGGTCAAGGTTCACATCGCGCATCTCCATGGCCAACTCCGCAGCCTTCTTGCCATCGGCTGACGGGCTGTTGCAACTTGTCATGCACACCAACGCGAATCCACAAAGTAATATATTTATAAGTCTCATGATTGTCTGGTTTTTGAGTGGAAGAGACCAAATCAGACACAGCATCTAATTTATGTCTTTAGTTTATTTTAAAGTGAAATAAATATGTAATCACCTAATCATTAGACTCTCAATTATCGGTTTGGTTTATTGCCCGGTCATAAAAATATGAAATAATTGCAAACCGAAAACACAACAACCAAACAGCCAAACTACTAAGGCCCAATCTAAGGCCCTGACTCACAAAAAAAGGCTGTCGCCGGGGCCGAACCTGAGGTATCAGTGTCGCAATAAAAAGCGCGGCCTACTATCAACTCACTCAGTGCGCATGGCGTCGGTGGGCGATATGCCGGCCACAAATCGAGAGGGGAGTATCAGGGCAATGTAAATAAGCACGAAGCAAATGGCATTGAGCAGCAATATCCACCATGCATCGAGCTGCACAGGCACGAAGTCTATGTAATAAGCATCGGCATCGAGCGGCAGAAAGTGCCAACGCTCCTGCGCCCACAGCACGGCAATGGACAATATATTGCCTATAAGCAATCCGATAAAGGCAACTTTCAAGGCGAGAAATATAAACACCTCGCGCACCTGGCCTATCGATGCACCCATGGCGCGAGCCACGCCTATGAAACTCTTCTTGTCGAGTATCAAAATAAGCATGCCCGATATAAGCGTGGCAATCGCCACTATGGCCATCAGCGTGAGTATCACAATCACGTTTGCGTCGAGAAGTGAAAGCCAGTTGAAATATGCCGCGCCCTGGTTAAGCGCGTTGTCTACAGTATATTGTCGGTATATCAGTCCGTTGGCTATCGCCTGCGTCAAGTCTTCATTGAGCGTTTGCGTATATTCCTGCACCCTGTTGAAATCATCGGTGTGAATCTGCAGGCTGGTGCCTTGCGTAGGTAGCACCCCTGCGAGCTTCTGCACGAGAGGGAGCGCACCATAGGCTATAACACCGTCATACGAGTCAAAATGTGAATTGTAGATGCCGCTCACTTCGAGTCGGCGCACTCTCACGTCGTCTGATATGAAATATGTGTCAATCTTGTCGCCCGGCTTGAGTCCGAGTTCGTCGGCAGCTATGCGCGATATCACTATCTTGTTGCCGTTCTCAGCCTTTGTATAGTCGGGTATCTTGCCTTTTTCCAGATTTTTCTTTATGAACGTGCTTGTCGAGGTCCCGTTGAGCGTGCGCAGGTAAATGCCTTTGAAATCGCCGGGTGTCTTGAATATGGCCGGTATCGAGGCTTCGAGGCTATAGTCGGTCACAAACGGCTCGTTGTCGAGCAGCTCGCGCATCGATGGTGTGAGGGTGAATACGTTGTCTTCGTTCTCGTGTGTGGGCAGGGCATAAACCGATATGTGCGAATTGAAGCCGATTACCTTATCGCGAATCTCGCGCTTGAACCCGAGCACGATAGCCACCGCCGCAATCATCACCGCCACCGACAGGGCCACGGCTGTCACCGACACCTTTATGGCTGGTGAACTTTTGCGCCCACCCGACGAGAGTGAGAGCCTCCTTGCTACAAACAATGAAAACTTCATGACACAAAATTACGATATACGTTTTAAAAAAACAAATCAGAGTCCAATCTCGCGCCGGTAGCCGGTCAATTTAGACTACGCCAATTTTTTATAAGATGGTCCCTTAATTTTATATTCCTAAATTGAACACCTGCTATTATCTCTTTGTTAAAACATAAAATAAGTTTATTAACGATTAAAAAATAACTTGGTTATTTTTTAATCGTTACTTACAAATCAGTCGCCCACCGTGGCGCACCCCGGAAATAAACGATGGTAACACACGTGCC
>CAJTYC010000092.1 GCA_910584185.1 uncultured Muribaculaceae bacterium | reverse complement strand
AGTCAAGCCTGCTGAACAGCCACTTGACGCCTATTAGATGTTGAAGTTGGGTTAAATCGCAACACAAGTCAAACTGATAAGAATGTCAAGCTTCAGTTAGGATTTGGTTATGAATATGTTGTAGTAGAGATTACCCAGCTTGGAGACAACGGGGCTTTTTAAAGCAAATTTCCTTTAATTCCTTAAGTTCCTTATGCAATAAATGTGTAGAAGTGCGATAATATGAGGAATGAAGTTTCATAAGAAACTCGCTTCAGTTTTGGCACAAGGAAAACAAGGAATTAAAGGAAATCGGTTTGTTGTCGTCGGCAGCGCCAATTTCCTTTAATTCCTTTTGTTCCTCGTGCGATAAAAAAAGGGGGGTCTTGCGAAGCCTTATATGTTCCGGCGCAGCCGGATATGTGTAGCGAAGCGACCCTGTCTTAATCAATAAGAGCAGCAAAGCGGCATCGCGCACCGGGAGAGAGGAGCCTCCGGCGACGGCCACAAAGCATAATGTATCAATAGCGTCCTATGGAGAAGGAACAAATTGTGCCATTGATGTCTTCGTTCACGTCGATGTTGCCATAGCAGGCTGCAAAGCCGTATTCATCGTCGGAGCGTACTCCACGTTCTCTCATTAGTGTGGCAATCTTATCGCCTACCTTATATGGGTTGCCGTTAACATAGACCACCACGTCGGGCGACTCCGTAGACACTTGCCATATCACCCCGTCGCTGCCAGCCGTCGCCGCTAATTTGGGCTGACCTGCGAGAGTGAACGTGAGATAGGTCATTACTTCGCCATCCATATCTTCTTCGGTGTTGGAGGTCACTTTGTCGTAAAGACCGGCCACTTGCTGCGGCAACGCACTGACTTTGGCTCCGATTTCAACCGGAGATATTCCCTTGTCGGTCATTGTTGGCTTTTCAGTGATCGGTATATTCTCAAGCACAAATGAGAAAAAGCGGTTGCTTGCGTCCATTTTCTGATGTCCGCTTGTGGCCACTACAAGTTTGCCTATGGTTTTGACATTCTCAGGAACTCCACTTAGCACTATATATCCGTTCAAGTAGCTCTTTTGCGATATTGTATTTGTCACACCCTCAGAGCTTTTTGATGTGCCGAGGCATATCTGTGACACCTTGTATTGCTGGCCGCTTGCCGAATAGGCCTTCACCGGGTTGGGGTCGAAGTTCTGAAGCCGTATTTCCATGGGTTGCGGACTCTGCGGATTGGTGAATTGCAAAGTTATGACAACCTGAGAGCCCTGACGTTGGCATGTGCCGAAGTTGAGACCCACCCCCGGGTTATCGGTATATGCTTTCATTGTCATGTCGCCGATAGTTACCGTTTCGCCTATCTGACGAACTTTGCTATCGGAAGTTTTTTTATTGCCGGCGTTAGCCACCTTGTCGAGGGCCTTGCCTAGTTTCTTGAGAAACTGTGCCTGAGCCGGGATTGTTCCGACTGCTACCGTGGCAAATAATATTCCTGCTGTTAAAATAACTCTCTTTCTCATAGTTCTTTCATTATGGTTTTATAAATATTTTTTTCGGTTTTGATGATATATGTGCCGGCGGGGAGTTGCATTGCACCCACTACTCCCCGGTATATCATGATGCCGTTGAGGTCATAGACTTCCACCTCTTGCATGGGGTCGGTGAGGTCTATTATCGACTCTTCGACATCGGCACTCATGTCGGCTCCTATGATGGTGCACTTTCTCCAACCTTCGCTACTCTTGAAGAGCGCGACACTCTCTTGCGGCACGTAGATAGTAGTGGACTTGCGGTTTTCAAAAATGCCGGATGCCTCGAGTCCTGATACCGGCTTGGCGGCAAAGCAGAACACGGTGCGGAGTTGTACTCCTGAAAATGCGTCATCACCAATTTCTTTAAGGTCAGACGGGAGTGAGAATGTGGTGAGCCGCGAGCAACTTGCAAATGCGGATTCCCCGATAGAGAAGCCGTTGGCCGATGTGCTGTTCGTCTGCGGAGCCTTTGCGATGTCGGAGGTATTGATACCCTCTATCTCTACTTTGCGCAGAGATTGGCAATAACAGAACATCCTGTCAGTGATTCTCTTTACATTCTTTCCGAGTGTAACGCTTTCCAAACCCTCGCAGCGATAAAATATCCATGTGCCACCCGCATCCGGTGCGTTATATGCAAGTTTTATCAGGGAGTTGCAGCGTGAAAATGCGTAGTCTCCGATATGTTCCACATTTGCGCCGACGGTAAGTGTCTCGAAGCCTGCTTCTAAAAAGGCATACTTGCCTATGTGGCGCACGTTGGCGGGTATCTTGATTTCTGTGACTCCTCCTAAAAGGCTCTCGAATGCCTCATCTCCAATCCATATCATCGACTCCGGAAGTGTGATTTTGGTTATGTAGTTGGGGTGGTCATGGAAATATGGATCCTTGACTGTTGACTCGAATCTGGCGGCCACGGCAGTAGTGCCTTCTTTGAATGCAATGGATGTTGCTCTCTGGCCTGTATGATTTCCATAGTTGCCTGATTTGTAGTAGAGGGCAACATTGTCGGCATAGACTATTTCGTCGATATTAATGCGATTAAGCTCGTTATCTAACCAAGGCGTCTGGCTGAATGTATAGCAGTCTATGTCGATACAGCTGACAGGAAGCTTCAGGTCGTTGATTGCTGTTCCTGCAAATGCAGATTGTCCGATTGTTTTGCATCCGTCGGGGATAATGAGTGTACCTACGATTCCACTCCGATAGAATGCTTCACTCTCTATCTCGACCAGTCCATTGCCAAACTCTACTCTCTTCAAGTCCTTGCACTCTGCGAATGCCGATCTTGCGACCTTTGTGAGCGAAGTCAGGTTTATGTCACCACGAAGGCTCGATTTACGGAAGGCCGCCTCTCCGATTGTCTCTACCTTTGAGAGGTCAAAGTCAAGTATTCCTGAATTGGCAAACGCGCGTTCACAGATGGTGACGCATTCGTCGGAGTGAGAGATGGAGTGCAGGTTACTGCATGAGCCGAATGCCTGCTCACCGATGGTTGTGTAATTTTCAGGCACCCCGATTTCGATAAGCCCGGTGCTTCCGGCCACCACGAATGGTGCGATTTCGGTTATCTCCGAGGGTAATATGAGACGCTTCAGATTGGGCATCGAATTGAACGCCCCGGCGAGTTGGTTGCCGTAATATGTCACGGTTACCTTGCCGCCTCCCAAACCGGTAGGTACGCTCTTCTCTTCAATCTTCTCTTCGTTGCTGAGCACGAACACATAGGATGTGGACCCCATGCCTACGTCGTGATTGCCGCCAAACATTGTGGCGTAACTCTTTTCGTCGGCCACGACAGTGGCATTAGTCAGGTCAATCTCCTGCAAGTTGGTAAATCGGCCTGAGGTCTCGCGCATGTAGGCGATATCTTCGGAGTTGATGGGCCCGCTTAGTGTCAGGCTTCTGATTTTTGTGCTTTCAAGGTCCAGCACCTTGTCGCACAGGGTACCCGCTTTTGTCAGCACTATCGACTCGCTTGTGCCGGCCCCGGTCAGCGCGAACTCCACATTGAGCGTGTAGCTGCATTCTCCGGCAGCCCAGGGGTATGCTGCCGGACATGTAGCCTTGATTTCTGTTTTACCGGCTTTCAGGGGCTGTATGATACCTGCGGCATCAATCTCCGCTATGTCGGGGTTGGAGCTGCTGTATGCCACGCCCGTGGTCTCACCGTAGAGTGTCGGGTTGTCAAAACTTTCACCGAGGTTGACTGTAAGTTCGGTGACCGACCATTTGAGGTTGCGGTTTGCACCGTCGGGATTGTAAGTCACCTTGATTGACTTGATATAGAATGGCTTGTCGCTGATATCTCTGAAGCCGATGTACACCTGTCCGAGGGCTTGCGAGGCATCGTCAGCGAGAAAGATAAAGGTCTTTTCGGGATTATAGTCAAGGCCATATTCACGTTCGGGAGTGAAATAGCTGCTGCCCACCCTGATTTCATCTATACCCATGCGTGAGTATTCGGAATAGACTTCCACTTCTACTTTGGTGACATAGTTGAAACCTTGGTTAGAGTTAATCCACGGATGATATTCGGTTTTCTGATAGTCTACGAATACCCCCTTTTCGGTAACATCGCCCCAGGCGCAGACTTCCGGATCCTCTGCCTCTCCATATTTAGAGAGGGTCCAACCGGATACGATATCTTTGCCGGTAAAAGTCCCGGTAATCTCAGAAGCGAAAGCCCCGGCAGAGCCGCCGACCAAGCAAACGAGAAACAGGAATAAAGCTGATAAATGATTCTTCATGCAGAAAAGTATAAGATTGTGATACAAAGCGCAAATATAAGCACCCAAAAAACAAAAACAGTCACGGAAAACCGTGACCAAAAGAAAAACATCCAAAATAACACCAAAACGTAATAAGAACAACAAAGTAATGAATATCCCTAAATATTCTAAGATGGTGTGTCAGAATCCTGGCACACCATCTTTTTTAGATGTTTGCTCAACTGACGTATATGTTTTTTTGCCGAAATGCGTTATATTTGCATTATGTTGAATGATGGCAAATACGGGTGTGGAGGCGTATGGTGTGTTGTATTGTTTGCTTGTCTGCATCTTCTGGCGGGTTGTGTCAGTGCGGACGGAGACAAAGATGACTCAGCGTTGGCGCAAAGCAGGGTTCTCCGTGCGCAGCGACTCAGGAACATGACACCGGGGGATGAAATCCTGCCGGAACTGCGTGCCATTGTCGACAGTATGCGACGCGACGGACGAGGTGTGTATTATTATGCTGCGGTCAATGTGCTTGTGGACCAGCTTTTCTCGCAAACAGTTTCGTCGAGGCCGATTCAACGGCTGCAAGGATGCTTGCAGATGCCATTGCCGACAGGGATTCCACTGCTATGGCGATTGCTGCGCGTGTGCGAGGGCAGATGCTTTATAAACTCTTTCAGCCGGAGAAATCTTTGGCGGAATTAAGAAAGGCCCGCAGTTATATCGCATCGCGCACGAACGACATGAGGGTGTTTTCAACTTCTGCAAGTGTGGATGAATGGATATGGATGGCTGCCCGTGCAACCGGCGACACTGCGTCATATGTCAATGCCGCTTCCGGATATGTGCGCACTGTCAGTGAAATGGGGCTTTCGGGATGGACGGATTCAACCGCACACTTCCCGGTGACAGCCCTTGCTTTCGAGGCGTCAAAGGCGATGGCCGAAGGTGATTCCGGCGGTGCGAGGTCTTGTCTTTTGAAGGCGGGGGAAATGATGCTGCCGCAATACCCTGCGAGGGCATATGAGCATTATTATGAAGTGAAGGGCGAACTTGACGCGGCATCGGGAAACTATGCGGAAGCCATTGCATGCATCGACACCCTTGTCGCGGCGCATCGTGATTTCCCTTGGTTCAGATTGTCTGATATAAAGACCAAGGCGCGATTGCTTGAAAAGGCCGGCCGGCATAAGGAGGGCATGGATGTGTATTCGGAATATGTCGTTATGCATGATTCTCTTCTCGCCTCCCAGGTAGACCTGCGCCTGAAAGACCTTACAGTGCTCTACAGGTCTGAAATAAATCGCGAGCAGCGGCGGGCGCATTCCTTCAAGGTGCAGGGCCTTGCCGGAGCTGCCGTTCTTCTGACGGCGCTTCTTGTATGGGCCTTTATGAGCGCAAAGCGTGAAAGACGTAAGAACAAGATTCTTGTGGAGCGTATGCGGGAGATTGACAGGATTTCTGTTGCTGCTGTGTCCCCTGCTGTGGAACAGGCGACTTCGTGCGATGACATTGATAATATAGATTCCTATATGGCTGCCGGCAGACCTTATACCGATCCTGCGTTCAACCGCCGCGAACTTGCCGTCGCTGTGGGCATGAACCCAGAAAGGCTTGCATCGATTGTCAAGGAATCACGGGGGATGTCGGTGCTTGCGTATATCAATGCATGGCGTCTTGAAGAGGCAAGGAAGGCGCTTGAAAAGAACACTCATGAGAATATAGCCGACATGGCCGCAAGGCTCGGTTTCGGCACGGCAAGGACGTTGCAGCGTGTGTTCCGCGACAGATTCGGCATGTCACCTTCGCAGTATAGGGATCTTGCACGTTGTAATAAATGTCCTGATTGATAAGTGTTTGAGAAATTGTCGCATGTGGCTTTTGAAATTGTCGCATATGAAATGGCGCTCCATTTGCATGGCTGCGCTATTTTTGTGTTTTGATTCCACATCATCCGATCATGAAACATTTATTTCTACCCTGCATTATTACAGCCTTGATGTTGTTGTCGTCATGTTCAGACCGCTTTCTTGGCAATGATGAGCCGGACACTCCAGGCGATTCGTTCGTGGGTGTGACCCGCGATTTCACATTAGGACCGGAAACTTCAGGATTCGTTTCCGGCAAATTCACGCTTGTGCTTCAGGCTCCCGACGGTTCGATAATCTCGCGGTCCGGGATTCACAGACGAGTCGGTTCCCTTTCACGTATGATTCTTGACACGGGTCTGTGCGAGGGGGTGTTCCGGTTGATGTATCTTGAGTATCCCATAGCGGACAATCCGGAGATTTCCGACCTTGCCGGTGAATTTGGGACAGCCAGGAAAAAGCTGAGTTGGAGGACTGTCTCTTCAACGGTCTGATTGAACTTCCCGGTGTCGATTATGTAGGCGGCATCGCCGGATGTATATACTCCAAGGGAGAAGGGGTGATGCGCGACTGTGTAAATTATGCTTCCGTGACGGGTGAGAACCATGTGGGAGGCGTGTTCGGCATTGTTCAACGGGCGGTCCCCGAGGTTCGTCCGTCATCAACCCCTGTTGAAATAAGATGGTGTGTCAACAAAGGCGAGGTCACCGGATCTACTTATGTGGGCGGTGTGATGGGACGGGCGCTTTGTGATGATGCCAACGCCGGTTTGCATGATGACAGCACACTCGCGATAAAACTGAACACTTGCATGAATACAGGCAAAGTCACCGGCACGGGGGCTTCGTCGAATTCTGCGACCGGTGTCGGAGGTGTGTTGGGATTTTCGAGCTGCCGCACAGGTGTCGTGTCGTGTGCCAACCATGGAGACGTGTATGCCAATGGCGCTTTCAGAGGTGTTGGCGGAGTGGCAGGTTCGATGGGAAGCGACCCGACAGGCGCAGGCTTGTTCAACACTTTCCGCAATGTGATGCTCGCTGAGTGTTGCAACACCGGCACTGTGGACACAGGAAATGCATCCTCTCAGGTCGGGGGTGTGTTGGGGTATCAGGAAGAAGGCAACAAGAGTGATGTGCAGGATTGTTACAACACCGGAAATGTTAAACCGAAGCAAAACCAAGACACTGGTGGTATAGTGGGGTGTGTGGACCATCTTACCAACATCTATCGTTGTGTCAACTCCGGCAAGGTGGAACACGGCAACGCTACAATAGGCACACATAAGAATGGTTCGCTTTTCGACCACGGTTCGCTTTATTTTCTCGAAGACTCCGGCAAGGACTGGCCGAAAGCCACAAAAATAAGCAAAACCGATTTCACTGACAAATCCAAGTTCAAAGGACTGGATTTCGAGAAGGTGTGGACGATGACGGCATCAGGCCCTGAACTCCGAAGCTGCCAGTGGCAGGACCGTTCAAGATTCGTGAAGTGAAACCGTTTTCATAGCAAACGGGTTGGTTATAAACGAATGCGGCGTACAAACGGTGAAACACTCCGTTTGTACGCCGCATTTGCTATGTGAGGGTAATTGTAAAGATGCTCGTTCGCAGAAAATGAAGTCGTTTAAACTTTTTATTTCTTAACATGAGCGAGGCTTTTTTGAACTGTTTTTGTCACTCGAAGAGGGAGCATAGTGGGCTATGTGACCGATGAGAGGGGCAGAAACAGTCAAAAAAGGCCGCTCATGTTAAAAAGAATGACGTTCAAACTCTTCTTTAACATTCGGTAAAAAGTTTAAACGAATTCAATTTGTAAAATAATGTCAAATTTTTTTGTTTTAAACAAAAAATGTTTATTTTTGTAAAAATTTATTTCAATAACAAAACGAATCACTAGTGTCTCTTAAAATTTGTAAAAATTGAATTTTATATACTGATTACGCG
>CAJTYC010000091.1 GCA_910584185.1 uncultured Muribaculaceae bacterium | reverse complement strand
CTGACGACCAGATGAAGGAAGCGGTAGAAAAATTCAAGGATGTGCTCAAGCAGAATGGCGCCACCATTATCAACGAAGAGAACTGGGGCCTCAAGAAGCTGGCTTATCCTATCCAGAAAAAGTCCACTGGTTTCTACAACCTGTTGGAGTTTGAAGCAGAACCCACAATCGTCAAGAAGCTTGAGATCGCATTCCGTCGCGACGAGCGCGTGATCCGCTTCCTTACATTCCGTCTCGACAAGTATGCAGCAGAATATGCTGAGAAGCGTCGCAGACTGAGAGCTGAGAAACCCCAGGTAGAACCCGCCAAGGCTGAGGCCGAGGCCACAGAAGCAAAGGAGGCATAATCATGGCAGCAAACAACGAAATCCGTTATCTTACTCCCCTGTCGGTAGACACCAAGAAGAAGAAATATTGCCGTTTCAAACGTAGCGGCATCAAATATATCGACTACAAGGATCCTGAGTTCCTCAAGAAGTTCCTCAATGAGCAGGGCAAGATTCTCCCCCGTCGCATCACCGGCACTTCTCTGAAGTTCCAGCGTCGCGTGGCTCAGGCCGTTAAGCGTGCCCGTCACCTCGCACTTCTGCCCTACGTGACAGACCTCATGAAATAATCATTCTTAAATCTGTAGACAACAATGAAAGTAATTCTTAAGGAAAATCTCCCCAGCCTGGGGTATAAGGATGATGTAGTCGAGGTGAAGAGCGGTTATGGCCGCAACTACCTCATTCCGCAGGGTCTTGCCATCATCGCATCTGATGCCGCTCTCAAGCAGCGTGCTGAAGACCTGAAGCAGCGTGCTCACAAGATCGAGAAGATTCACGCTGACGCTGAAGCTGCCGCTGCAGCTCTCGCCGACGTGAAGCTCGTTATCGCCATGAAGGCCGCTGCCAATGGTGCAACTTATGGCTCTGTCAATGCAGCACGTATCTCTGAAGAGCTCGCTAAGCTCGGCCATGAGATCGATAAGAAGATCATCGAACTCGAACCGGTGCGCGTGCTCGGCGAGCATGTGGCTGTGGTTCGCTTCCTCCGCGACGTTCACGCTGATGTGGCTTTCGAAGTCGTGGCTGAAGAAGAAGAGGCTTAATTATTTCCGACCAGTTGCATCCGCTTCGCGCCTGATGCGATAAGGTGAATAAATTGAAATTATAAAAAACCGGGAAATGTGACAAGCATTTCCCGGTTTTTTAGTTTTTTTAGTTTTTGAAATATTTCAGTTTTAAATTATTTTTGTTATATTTGCATGTTTGGCAGACTCTTTTGCTAATTATTGACGAGAGTCTGTGCAATCTGTTGAAAATAAATATAATACGAAATATTCCATGAAATTTATAGTTGAAGGAAAGCAGTTCCAGCAGCAGCTTCAGGCTGTAAGCAAGGTGATTAGCTCGAAAAATACCATAAAGATTCTCGACAATTTCCTGCTCACCATAGATGGCGACAGCCTTTTGATAACGGGTGGCGATTCGGAGAATATGCTCACCGCCACTATGCCTGTGCAGGAGGTGGAGGGTGCCGGCGCGGTGGCGGTAAACGCACGCCGTCTGCTTGAGATTACCAAGGAAATCGACAATCAGCCCCTTACGTTCGAAATCAACGATGAGTCTAAAGAAATCGACTTGAAGTTCCTTAACGGCCATTTCAATTTCATGGGTGTGGATGCTGCCGAATATCCTTCACGTCGCGAATTGTCGGATGAAAGCCTTGAGCTGGTACTCCCCGCAGAAATGGTGGTAAACGGCATAGAGAACACTTGGTTTGCAGTCAGCAGCGAAACCACACGCCCGGTCATGACAGGTATCTTCTGGGATATTCATGAGGGCGACGTCACCTTTGTCAGTTCAGACACTCACAAGCTCGTGCGCTACATAGACAGCGAGAAGTCTCCAGGCATGGAGGCTTCATTTATTCTCCCGTCAAAGACATCAAGCATCCTGAAGTCTCTTATCTCGAAAGACGAGAGCGATGTGAGAATCGTGTTTGACAAGAAGGGTGGCCTCTTTGAGTTTGGCGACTACATGCTATATTCGGTTTTCATCAACGGAAATTATCCCAACTACAACAGGGTGATTCCGCAGAATTCAGCTTTCTCGCTTGTGGTAGACCGTGCTTCCTTAATCAATGCGTTGCGCCGTGTGAACCTTTTTGCGCCGAAGTCTTCAAATCTTGTGGTGCTTCGTTTGAATCAGGACGAGATGGTGCTCGCTGCCCAGGATGCTGATTATGGCACGTCGGCCGAGGAGCGCGTTGCTTGCAGCTACGAGGGCAATTCCATGGAAATCGGTTTCAACGGTGTCTTTATGGTTGAGATTCTCAACAATCTCGACTGCACAGACGTGGTGATGCAGATTACTGACCCTGCGCGTCCCTGCATCTACTCAGCTCTTGAGAAGAAGGAGGGCAAGGACCTCGTCACTATCCAGATGCCCATGCAGGTGCTCTGATGGCAGTGCCTATCCGCATGTAATGCTCCACAACGAGTATTGCTCCAACAAATAGAATCAACAACTTTCATAACAACACAAGAATCTGTCTTATGCAATTGAAACTGGACCGACCGTTGGTATTCTTTGATCTCGAGACCACCGGCACAAGTATAACCCGAGACCGTATAGTGGAAATAAGCTGCATCAAGGTCTATCCCGATGGGCATGACGAGGAGTTCACTTCTCGAGTAAATCCCGGCATTCCTATCCCTCCGGCCAGCACTGCCGTGCATCACATTACAGATGAGGATGTGAAGGATATGCCCAAGTTCGCCGAGTTGGCTCCAAAAATCCGCGAGATTTTTACCGATGCCGACATCGCCGGTTTCAATAGCAATAAGTTCGATGTGCCTCTGCTCATTGAGGAGTTCGGGCGTGTTGGTATGAATTTCAAGGTGTCTCTGCATAAGTTTGTCGATGTGCAGAATATATTCCATAAAATGGAGCAGCGCACTCTCGTCGCCGCCTACAAGTTCTATTGCGGCAAGGACCTTGAGGGTGCGCATTCGGCCATGGCCGACACACGCGCCACTTATGAGGTGCTCAAGAGTCAGCTCGATCGTTACGACAATCTTGAAAATGATGTGCAGAAGCTCGCGGAGTTTTCCGGCTCGGGCAATGGAGTGGACCTCGCATGCCGCATCGTGCTCAACGATGACGATGTGCCTGTCTTCAACTTCGGCAAGCATAAAGGCAGACCGGTCAAGGATGTGTTCAAGACCGAACGCTCGTTCTATAGCTGGATTATGCAGGGCGACTTCCCAAAAAATACAAAGGATGTGCTGACCGTTATATATAATGAAGTATATCCTCCTAAACCGAAAATTTAGATGATGAAAGGGAAACACATAGTGTTAGGCATAAGCGGAGGAATAGCGGCCTATAAGTCGGCTGCTCTCCTCCGTCTTTTTGTGAAGCGAGGCGCTGAGGTGCAGGTGGTCATGACACCCAACGGCAAGGAGTTTATCACCCCGGTCACTTTGTCGGCGCTCAGCGGCAAGCCGGTGGTGAGTGAGTCTTTCACTGCCAACACGGGTGAGTGGCACAGCCATGTGGACCTCGGCCTCTGGGCCGACCTGATGGTCATAGCACCGGCCACTGCTTCCACGATTGCCAAGATGGCCAACGGCGTGGCCGACAATATGCTGATCACCACTTACCTCTCTGCCAAGGAGCATGTCATGGTGGCTCCGGCCATGGACCTCGACATGTGGGCACATCCATCCACCCAACGAAATATTGCCACCCTCGAGGCCGATGGTGTGGAGATTATCGAACCCGGCGCCGGCGAACTCGCCTCGCACCTTGTGGGCAAGGGGCGCATGGAGGAGCCGGAGGAGATATGCCGTCGTGTGGAGGAATATTTCAGATTGCAAGATGCAATCGCCGCATCGGTGGCCCGGGGCGAGTCAGATGTAAATCTTGACGATATGGCTGCTCCCATGAGTGGCCTGAAGGTGGGCATAACCGCCGGCCCTACCTATGAGAAAATCGACCCTGTGAGATATATCGGCAATTATTCGAGCGGCAAGATGGGCTTCGCGCTCGCAGAGGAGTGTGCACGCCGGGGGGCGGAGGTGACGCTTGTGACCGGTCCTGTGGCTCTCGAGACGTTACATCCCCGCATCGAGAGGGTGGATGTGGAGTCTGCCCGCGACATGTGCGATGCGGCATGCCGGCGTTTCGCCGACATGGATATCTGCATTTTTGCAGCTGCCGTTGCCGACTATCGCCCCGAAGTGGAGCATGACACCAAACTCAAACGTGAGAAAACCGGTGATTTCTGTCTGAAACTTGTCAAGAATCCGGATATCGCCGCCAAGTGCGCCGAGTCTAAACGTGACGGCCAGACTTTCGTGGGATTCGCACTCGAGACAGACCATGAGTCTGAAAACGCTGTCGACAAGCTGAAGCGTAAGAACCTCGACTTGATTGTCATGAACTCGCTGAAAGATGAGGGTGCTGGATTTCGCACCGATACCAATAAGGTGACGGTATTCAGTATGGATGGTGCAAAATCATTCCCCCTGAAGTCGAAGGCCGAGGTGGCGGTCGATATCATTGACACTATATTGGAAAGGAGAAAAAATGAATAAAAGGATTTGTGGGTTAATATTGGCAGGCATAGGTGTCGGCATGGGCGCAGCTCACATGTCGGCGCAGGAGTTTCGTGCCAATGTGGAGGTAAATGCGCAAAAGATAGAGGGTACGAATAAGGAGGTGTTTGAGACTCTTAAGGAGTCAATTACCAATTACATGAATGAGACGAAGTTTTCGGATGCCACGTTCGGCAACAATGAGCGTCTCGAATGCACCGTGTATCTCACCATAAGCGAGTATAACGATGACCGTGTAAAAGGCGACCTGCAGCTGCAGCTTATCCGTCCGGTCTACAACAGCACCTATACTACTACGTTGTTCAATTTCAAGGACACCCGCGTGGAGTTTGATTACCGGCAGGGTGACCCTCTCAACTATAACTCCACGATGCCCGAAAACAACCTCACGGCGATTCTCGATTTCTATGCCAACCTGTTTTTGGCCATAGATTTCGACTCGTTCTCGCCGCGCGGTGGCGAACGGTTTTATGAGCGCGCCCAGAGCATTGTGCAGCAACAGCAGAGCAGCGGTGAGATAGGATGGCGCACGTTTGAAGATACCAAAAACCGCGCGGCGGTGCTCGGTAGCTACACCGACGGCAATATGTCGGGCATGCGCGACTTGCTCTATAATTATCACCGCAAGGGACTCGATGAGATGGTCACAAGTCCGGATAAGGGACGCGCCGTGATTACGGAATCTCTGCAAAATGTGAAAAAAGTGTATGAAAATGCACCTGTGTCGGTGGCACTCTCCATATTTCGCGACTCAAAGCTCGATGAGCTTGTGAATGTATATTCCAAGGCCCCGGAGACGGAGCGAAAGAGTGTCTACGACCAGTTGCGGCAGATTTATCCCACAGAGTCCTCGCGTCTCGAGAAAATACGTAACCCGGAGGAGAAATAGTGATATGTTACGAAATCTCATAATAAAGAATTATGCGCTCATACGCGACCTTAATCTTGAGTTCGGACCCGGTCTGACGATTATCACCGGCGAGACCGGTGCCGGAAAGTCTATCATGCTCGGTGCCCTCTCGCTCGTGATGGGTGGCCGCGCCGACACCAAGATGATTTCAGACGGCAACTCCCGCTCGGTGGTGGAGGCCGGTTTTGAGGATGTTGACCCGGAGTTGCGCTCTCTCTTCGACGAGAAGGGTATCGACTGGATTGTAAACGACAACGGTTTGTCGGAGATGACTATCCGCCGCGAGCTGCTCGCCAATGGCCGGTCGAAGGTGTTCGTCAACGACACATCGGTGACGCTCCAGACTCTCGGTCAGATTATGCCGCGGCTAATCGATATCCATTCGCAGCATGCCAACGCCAAGATAAATGACCCTTCGGAGCGGCTGCGCATCATCGACAGCATGGCCGAAAATGAGGAACTTCGCAAGGATTACCGCCTGGTATTTTCAGAGTATGTAGACTTGCGCCGCCGCATCAAGTTGCGTCAGGAAAACCTGCGCCGCAATGCCGAAAACATCGATTTCATGCGCTTCCAGCTCGAACAGCTCGACAAGCTCGCCCCAAAGCGTGGCGAACTCGCCGAAATAGAGCGCAAGTTTGAGATTCTCTCCGATGCCGACGAGATTAAGGAGAAACTCGCGATGCTCGCCGCTCTGCTCGGTGACAATTCTCCGGGTGTGCAGGCTCAACTTTACGACGCTTCTGTGCTCGCCTCAAAAATTGATTTCGGCATAGCAGACGATGAGGATGCCGAGGAACTGCTCTCCATCGCGGCGCGTCTTAGCCAGGCTCTCGTTGAAATAAAGGATATTTATTCAACTGTCGATGATTATAATTCACGCATCGACACCGACCCCGCCACGCTGTCGCGTCTGTCGGCGAGGATGAATATATATTATGAGGCGGTGAAACGTTTCAAAGTCAAGGATGTAGAGGAGCTCGTGGCTCTCCACGAGCAGTTGCGCCGCAAGGTGAATGCCGTTACCCTCGGCGACGATGAGCTCCCCGAAATGGAGCGGGAGGCTCGCCGACTCGCCGGCGAACTGAAACATCGCGCCGATGCGCTTACCGAGTCGCGCGTCAAGGCCGCCGCAGAGTTTTCACGTCTCCTCTGCATCACTGCGGCTCCGCTCGGATTGCCCAATATCAAATTCGAGGCGCGGCTGTCGCAACGCAAGCTGTCGTCAAACGGCCAGGATGAGGTGCAGTTCCTCTGTTCATTCAATAAGAACGGCACGCTCAAAAACCTCGGCGAAATAGCGTCGGGCGGCGAAATAGCCCGAATGATGTTGAGCCTAAAGTCGATTCTTGCCGGCCATATCAATCTCCCAACTATCATCTTTGATGAGGTGGATACCGGCGTGAGCGGCGAAATAGCCGACAAGATGGGCGGTATGATGCACGATGTGGCTGAAAAAATGCAAGTGATAGTTATCACGCACTTGCCGCAGGTGGCTGCCAAGGGCGACAATCATTTCAAGGTTTACAAGACCGACGGTGAGACAAGCACCGAGACTCATGTGCTGCCGCTCACCATGGAGCAACGCATTCGCGAACTCGCAGCCATGATTTCAGGCAGCGAGGTTTCGGAAGCTGCCCTCGAGGCTGCCCGAGCGCTCCTCGCTAATTGAGTATGGCGCTTCATAACTATTAACTATTATCTATGATATAATACATAAATTACATGATTTCAAAATCAGATTATATATTTGGCATAAGGGCCGTGATTGAGGCCATAGAGTCGGGCAAGAGCATCGACAAGGTGCTCGTACGCAAGGACCTCGGCGGCGAACTCGCCCATGAGTTGTTGGCCAAGATTAAGGAGTATGGCGTGCTTATGCAGCGCGTGCCGCAGGAACGTCTCAACCGTATCACCATGAAGAATCACCAGGGCGTTATCGCAATGATTTCGCCGGTGACTTATCATAAGCTGGAAAATCTTCTCCCTTCGCTTTATGAGGAGGGTAAAACACCATTTATCGTGCTGCTCGACGGTCTTACTGACACGCGCAATTTCGGCGCAATAGGCCGCACATGCGACTGCGCGGGTGTCGACGGCATCGTGATACCGGAGCGCAACAGTGTCTCAGTCACGCCCGATGCGGTGAAGACTTCGGCCGGTGGTCTCTTCTATGTGCCGGTGTGCCGCGAACGCGACATAGTTTCTGCCGTGAAGTTGCTCAAGGAGTCAGGTGTCAAGGTGGTGGCAGCTTCCGAAAAGGGTGCGTGCGACTATACCGAACTCGACATGACCGTGCCGGTGGCGATCGTCATGGGTAGCGAGGATGTGGGCATATCGCAAGAGGTGCTCCGACTCTGCGACGAGATCGCCACCATACCGATGCTCGGCAATATCGGTTCGCTCAATGTCTCCGTGGCTGCAGGTGTGCTCATATATGATGTGGTGCGCCAACGCACGCATATGTGATGTTCCAGCGCACGCATATGTGAGGTGATATTCCACCTAAGGCCGCGTTTCATAAAATTTGTACCCCCAGGGGCGGTTTTGAGCGAGCGAT
>CAJTYC010000090.1 GCA_910584185.1 uncultured Muribaculaceae bacterium | reverse complement strand
AAATAGAGTCTAATAAATCGCACTCAAGCCGGTCTCACACAAGGGAGTACTTCACAACAATGTGACAGCATCATAGTAACGATGATAGTTGAAGCACTCTGCAGCCATTTTCTCGATACTTGAGACATGGTTATTCAGGACAGAAGTGAAATCTGCGATGGACACTTCCGTTGAGAATTGTTTTAACTCCAAAAGGCGTTTCAATACCTCTATCTTATCATTTACGCCCATGGCGTTATTGGCAAGCATTTTAGCCAAATGAACTCCGGCTACGGGTTGCTTACCTAACAAGGACTCATAGATTAGTTGCGCCTTGTCGAATTCTCTATTTTCGACAAGCTTATCAGCCGAACCTAATCTATAGTCATAATATTTATTTTTTATCCAGCTAAAAAGTCCCATGTTATTGCTTTATGATGATAGTATCACCAACGGTTAGTTTGCTCTTGCTGTCCAATCCATTAGCTGTTGCGACCTCCTCATATCGAGTTCCGGTATGGTAGAAGCGTTTGCTTATGGACCAGAATGAATCACCTTTCCTTACAACATATTTGAATCCATCGGAAGTCGGGGATATCTGTTGGGGCTGACTATTCAACTTATAGTTGAGAGTTCCAATTGAATCCTGTAAAACAGCAATCCGTGCTTCAAGAGCATTATCTTGAATTATCTGTGGGGTGTTGGGCTTGAACAAAAGAATGCCCCCAAACACCGCAGCAGCCAAGATGGCTACTGCGGCTATGGGCATCCAGACGTTCTTCTTGCTGCGGCCTCCCTGTGGAATTTTGTCAATCACGCGGAAGATACTCAAATCGCTTCCACAACAAGGACATACTATATCCTCATTACGGTAGTTTGGGATTCCTACCTTACCACAGACAGGGCATTTGATTTCGTCTGACATGTTTTTTGATGTTATTGTACGATACTTGTGGTGCTACTTACAGAAATTACTGTATCACTTCCTATAAGGTCTTGGTTTGAGTCGAGGATATCTCTTGCCCTTGATACATTACCCTCATTGAGCGCAGCCATGAATTGATTGTAAGCTACCAGTGCCTTATTTGCTCTAACAGGGTTGGAGTCATCGTGTCCAGAGATGTTAAGCAGGAAGCCTGATACGAACAATCCGTAGTTTTCGTTGATATCCGCAAGAATGGTTGCAGCTTCGCACTTCTGAATAGTAGAAGTAGCATCTTCATATTTGGTAAGTTCACGTCGCATGGCATTTTTGTGTTCATCTTTCATAAACTTACCGAAGTGGTCAAGGAGAATCTTAGCTATGATTACATGTACATCTACCCTATCCCCTTTAGATGTGGCGGCAGTAGTCGCGCTTTGAACAGAATTCTCAATATTCTGCCACTCTTTACTTTCCGGGTCATGGGTACTTGATAGGATTGTTTCTATAGTTTTCTGCAATTTTTCAATGAATTCGTTTTTCTTGCTATCGCTTATATTGGGATCACCCATAACCCTGTCAAAAGAGGTTTGGATTGCCTCGAAGCAGTGGGAATCCAACGAACCTCTGCCATAATTGATATTGTGAATCTTGCCTGTAGACGCAACACGCACCTTTACGCCCATTGTCTCGTCCTCTGTCAAACGGAAGGTAAATTGAAGCTCGCTATGTGCCGGCAGGTTTTCTGCAATTGTAAAAAAGCCTGTACCAATCTTTTCTTTACCACCATTCTCAGCATCACTATAAAGATTCACGGCGATGATTTTCTGGTTGTCAACGAGAGTATAGAACTTACCATTCACCTAGTTGGGAAGTACCTGATTCTCATCGATAATCATCGAATATTGAACATTGTCGGCATCATCGTGGGTTTCGATGAAATACTTGTGTTTTGTGGTGAATACAACTCCGGTTTTTCCCGATTCCTCAGCGGCTTGCCCCATGGAACTTTCCATGGACTTGTGACAATACGGACATTCGTCACTACCGACTGGAATAGATTCGCCACAATGGGGACATTCAAATTCAGTACCCATAGAATGTGACAGGATAGCCGCCCCCTCTGCTATGGCAAGCATAGGTTTCTCAGATGATAGTATTTTATCCTTACCGTATTTTTCGATAAGCATGTTTCGTACAAGAGGAATACATGAAGAACCTCCGACGAGAAGAATGTTGTCAATACTGTCAATAGGATAGGCAGTCTTTTCAAGAAGCTCATCAATCAAATCAATTGTTCTCTGAACAAGCGGACGAATCATTGATTCAAATTTTTCACGAGTCAACGTCACCTCTATGTCAATGGGGTCCCCATCCTCTGTTTCAAGATAGTCAAACACTGAGATTGTGGCTGAATCTGACTGACTGAGAGTTTTTTTTGCACTCTCCACTTCTGTTTTGAACTCACCCTGGAAAGCATATTTTTTCTTCTCGCTTAAAGACTCAATAAGCATGTGCATGTCCACATTGTTGGTTTTACCAGCCTCTGAAAGCACATATTCAGAAACAAGTCTATCTATGTCATCACCGCCAAGCCAACGGTCACCGCCAGTGCCTGATTCGATAAAATTACCTCCTGAAGCAACCAACACAGACAAGTCAAATGTGCCTCCACCAAAGTCGTAAACAAGAAATATCTTGTCGTCATCAGCAGACATCTTGTCAGCGCCATATGAAATGGGGGCAGCTGTCGGTTCAGCCAAGAGTCGTTGGACTTTCAAGCCGGCAAGCTCTGCAGCCTTGCGTGTGGCCATCTTTTGTTTCTCGTTAAAATAAGCCGGAACCGTAATCACGGCATGCGTCACCTCGTCAGCAAGTTTAATGGAAGCATCCTCCTTCAACTGACGTAAGATTTGTGAGCTAATCTGTTCTGGAGAAAATTCCTGGCCATTCATGATTATTGCCACAGTATCCTCAGTACCTCCAGATTTCTTTGAAATACCATAAGGATACATATCCTTGTCGGATTTCATTTTCTGTACCTGAGGGTCTGAGATAGAGGCTCCCATGAGACGCTTTGCCGATACTACAATATTGGGGGCGTAACGTTTCCATTGTTTATATGGCGAGTTGCCGACCACAAAACTTCCACTGTTACGGTCCAACGCAATGCAGGAACGGCAAAGGTCTTCGTTGTTAGGGCCGGTCGAAACAACACGCACTGTCGCATCTTTAAATGCCACTACCGAATTTGTAGTGCCAAGGTCTATTCCAATTGTTTTTGCCATAATATGATGTTAGTTTAATGATTATCTCAATCCAATCAGTAAAATCACCAAGAAGCGTGGACTGCATCGGGCATTCTTTTGATAGATGGTCGTAGGAAACCAATTGACGAAAAGAATGCAGGATAACAGCCCACGCATATACGGCATGGGGAGCCTTTCTGCTCTGCTTGCGTCAAAAGAAAATTTCCTACGTTTTCTATCTCAAGCATTTGCGAAACGCTTCAGGAGAAGTTGCTAATAAAGTCACTCTCTTGTGATGATGCGAATTTAGCAAAAATCCCCGACTTCACCAAGTATTTGGAGCTATTATCCTGCAAATTATATTTCATAGTCCCTTACCTTACTTTTTGGGTATTCCCGAAATTGGTTTTCTTTACCTTTATGACAAACGAACTGGAGAGGTAAACAAGCGCGGATATATTTTTTTGCAATTTCATCGTCGCATATGGAATGGCGATTGTTACTTTTAGGCACCGCCATTTTTTGTGAGACAGGGCCTTAATATTTGCATGTGGTGATTGGGGACTCTGGAAGATGTATTCAATATTTTAAGGGTCAATTCGTTAGAAATGATATTGAACTATTATAAGGTGTGGGTGGTTGAGAATAGTGAGGATTGGGGTAATTTAGAATACGTGATAAGAAATTACTAATACAAAAAATATAGAAAACAGGATGATTGAACTTTTGGATATTCAGTCGCCGGTCGATATTAAGGGGCTTGGTGATGATGAGTTGAGGCATTTGGCGCACGAGATGCGCCGGGCCATGTTACAATGGGTCAGCACTGTTGGCGGGCATGTTGGCCCTAATCTTGGCGTGGTGGAGGCTACGATTGCCCTTTACCAAGTGTTTGATGCCCCTAAAGATAAAATCGTTTGGGATGTGTCGCATCAGGATGTGGCACACAAGATGCTCACCGGCCGCATGAAATATTTCACCGACCCTTCGCTTTACAATGCCATTGGTGAATATACTGACCCTAACGAGAGTCCTTATGACCTCTTTTATGCGGGTCACACCTCCCCTTCAATCACGCTTGCTGCCGGTCTGGCCAAGGCTCGCGACTTGCAGGGCGAGGAACATGCCGTGGTGGCCTTTATCGGTGATGGCTCATTGTCAGGAGGGGTGGCATTCGAGGGATTGGATGCAGCCGCCACCTTGAAAAGCAATTTCATCGTGATTGTGAATGACAACCAGATGGCAATCGCCGAGAATCATGGTTCGCTGTTTGACAACCTTCTCGAATTGCGTGAGACCAATGGTATGGCAGCCGACAACTACTTCAAGACACTCGGCTACGACTATATCTATGTGAAAGAGGGTAATGACCTGCCGTCGCTGCGCGAGGCATTCCGCAAAGCGAAAGCCTCCAAGTCGCCGATTGTGGTGCATATCAACACGCAGAAAGGTGAAGGCTACGGGCTTGCAGAAGAATATAGGGAGCGGTTCCACTGGAGCGTTCCGTTTGACGTGACCAACGGTAATCCTAAGCATGACAGCGGAGAGCCTACCTATGGCACTCTTACGCGCGACATGCTCATTGAGCTTATCGAGAATGATGCCAAGACGCTTGTGGTGAATCCCGCCACACCGGGGTCGTTTGGCTTCACACCGGAGGTGCGTAAGCGTGTCGGTGCACAATTCTGGGATGTGGGCATCGCCGAACAGTGCGGTGTTTCGGTAGTGGCAGGAGCTGCCAAGGGTGGTCTTAAGCCGATACTTGCAGTGGAGACATCATTCTTGCAGCGGGCTTTTGACCAATTGGTGGAAGACCTTTCGCTCGACAATCTTCCGGCCACACTTCTCGTACTTGACGCCGGCGTGTACGGCATACCCGACGCAACGCACTTGGGAATTTGGGATATGGTGATGCTATCCAACATCCCCAACCTCATATATCTCGGACCTACTAATGCGGAAGAATATAAGGCCATGCTCACATGGGCACACAATCAGACATCAAAATCAGTGGCGATACGTGTCCCCTCTACCCCACTTACGCATGCTAAAGGGGAAGTCGACACTGACTACTCCGCAATCAACAGTTACAAGATGATCCACCGTGGCTCCGGCGTGGCACTCGTGGGTGCCTCCAACATGTATGGCGTAGCCGAGAAGGCAGCGGAGATACTTGCCGGAGAGGGCATTGATGCTACGCTCATCAATCCACGGTTCCTCTCGGGCGTGGATGAAGAGATGATGCTCGGACCTGAAAAAGATCATAAAGTGGTGATTACGCTCGAAGACTCGAGCCTTGAAGGAGGCTTGGGCGAAAAGATAGCCCGGGTGCTTGGCCCCACGGGCTTGAAAGTTCGTTGCCTCGGACTTAAAAAAGAGTTTATCGACCGATACAATGCGGCAGATATACTTGAGGTGGCCTCGCTCACACCTCAGTTAGTTGCCGAAATCGTGCAGGAGATGTTGAAATAAAAAGTTGAGTCCACTCTAAAAAGCCTATAAATCAAACTCTCGTCGTGAAGATAATGACGAGAGTTTAAAGTGCATGTGCAAGATTTAACATTATTTCAACCTTCCTGCCTGGTCAAGTTAAAAGGTTGTTAAATTGGAGATAAAGATTAAACAGAGCTGTGAACTTTAAGGTCAAACAATCGTAATTAATGTGACACTTGATTACAGTGGCAGACTATAGGTCGCGCACAAAGTATATGTGAGCGACCTATATTCAAAATCGTAAAATACAAACAAATACAGATAATTATGATGAAGAAAATTTTGACCGTTGCGTTTGCAGCAATGATGTTAGTTTCAATACCTGTTTCGGCACAGCAGAGATCGGGAGAAGGAAAAGCCAGGAAAGCCAAGACAGAGCGCACCATAAAGAGAGACATGAAATTCGACCGCCGCGCTGAAGCCAAATGCCTGCAGGTGTCAGATTCCTGCCCGGTGGCAACACAATGCAGACCCGGCGGCTGCGAGTTCGAGGGGCTTGACCTCACCGAACAGCAGAAAAGCCAACTTAAGACGCTGAAAGAAAACCAGCGTAAGGAGATGAAGGCCCGTGTGGACTCAGCCAAGGCTGCACGCAAAGAGGCTAAGGCCGAGGCTCGTGCAGAGCGCAAAGCCATGAAGGAAAGACGCGAGGCAGAGCGCCGCGAATATCTTAAAGAGGTAAAGAAGATACTTGGCAACGACAAATATGTGATGTTTCTTGAGAACCAATACGTGCAGGATGCCGGCCGCCCCGAATCGGGGATGGACAAACGCATGGCACCGGTAAAGGGTAAGAAACATGCGAAGGATATGCAGCTCCGCTCAGACCGCAAGGAGAAGAAAGGCGGCAAATGAGCCAGGGCATAGGAAATTTACACAGCAGATTCAATCTAATCTATTTTTCGCGAGGGATGCGGCGTTGAAGGTCGCGTCCCTCGCTTTTTTGTCGCCGATTCATTATTCATTAATCACTATTCATTAATCACTATTCATTATTCATTATTCATTATTAATTGTTCATTGTTCATTGTTCATTGTATTGTCGTCGGCGGCGCCTCCCCCCCAGTTCGCGATGCAACGTGGCAAAGCAATTCTAAATTCTAAATTCTAAATTTTTAAGTTGTCGGGAAAAATCGTTATTTTTGCATTATGATTTCGATTAATAATCTCAGCGTAGAATTTTCGGCACGTCCGCTATTTACAGACATCAGTTTTGTGATTAACGACACCGACAAGATTGGCCTTACCGGCAAGAATGGTGCCGGCAAGTCCACACTGTTAAAGATACTGGCCGGACTTGAGGAGCCTACATCAGGAAGCATCGGCAAGCCGAACTCACAGACAATAGGTTATCTGCCGCAGCAAATGAACTTGGCCGACGACACCTCACTAATCAACGAGACACGCAAGGCATTCAGCGACTTGGCAGACTTGAAGAGAGAACTTGACCGTGTGACGCAGCAAGTGTCGGAGTCGACCGACTACGAATCTGAAGAATATCACAAGCTCATCGACAAGATGATGCAGCTCAGTGATATGCTCGACATGTCCGGCTATTCCAACATGGATGCAGAGATAGAATCCACTCTCACCGGACTCGGATTCAAGCGCAGCGACTTTGACCGTCCTACCAAGGAGTTTTCCGGTGGATGGCGCATGCGTGTCGAGCTTGCCAAGATATTGCTGCGCCGCCCCGATGTTCTGCTGCTCGACGAGCCAACCAACCACCTCGATATAGAGTCTATACAATGGCTCGAGCAGTTCATTGCCACCAAGGCGAAGGCTGTGGTACTCGTTAGCCACGACCGGGCGTTTCTCGACAACGTGACCAAGCGAACAATAGAGATATCGTGCGGACGGGCATATGATTACAAGGTGAACTACTCGCACTTCGTGGAGCTTCGCAAGGAGCGTGTGGAGCAGCAGCGGCGCGCATATGAGAACCAACAGAAGCAGATAGCCGACATAGAGGCATTCATAGAGCGTTTCCGCTACCAGGCCACCAAGGCAATCCAGGTGCAGAGCCGCATAAAGCAGCTCGAGAAGATTGTGCCGATAGAGGTTGATGAAGTCGACAACTCACGGTTGCGGTTGAAATTTCCGCCGGCAGAGCGAAGCGGTGATTATCCGTTGATACTTGAGAACGTCGGCAAGGCATATGGCGACCACCAAGTGTTTGACCATGCGGAGTTCACTATACGCCGGGGCGAGAAAGTCGCATTCGTAGGCAAGAACGGCGAGGGTAAGTCTACATTAGTGAAATGTATCATGAGCGAGATACCCTACACAGGAACACTCAAGGTGGGTCACAACGTGAAGATAGGTTATTTTGCGCAGAATCAAGCGCAGATGCTTGATGGAGAACTAACAGTGTTCGACACCATCGACAACGTGGCTACCGGCGACTGGCGCACCAAGGTGCGCGACATACTGGGCGCCTTCATGTTTGGAGGCGAGGCCGTCGACAAGAAAGTCAAGGTGCTGTCGGGGGGTGAGAAGACCAGGCTCGCCATGATAAAATTGCTACTCGAACCGGTCAACTTCCTGATACTTGACGAGCCTACCAACCACCTCGACATAAACACCAAGGATATACTCAAAGAGGCGATACGCGACTTCAACGGCACGGTGATAATAGTCAGCCATGACCGCTACTTCCTCGACGGGCTTGTAGACAAGGTGTATGAGTTTGGAGAGGGAAAAGTTACCGAGCACTTGGGAGGCATATACGACTTCTTGCAGAAGAAGAAACTCGACAGCCTTCGGCAGCTCGACACAGCCGCCACAGCCGCCACAGCCGCCACAACAGGCGGTGCCAAGCCTGAGGCTGCAAAGGTGGAAGGAGTTGACGAAGCAAGCGACAAGGAGCAGCGCAAGCTCTCGTATGCCGAGCAGAAAGAGCGGGCCAAGCAGATTAGCAGAGCGGAGAAAGAGGTTGCGCGTGCCGAGGCTGAGGTTGGCAGACTTGAGACCGAACTTAAAGAGCTTGAAGATAAGATAGCCGGCGGCGACGCTTCAGAAAGCACTCTTGCAGCCTATACCGATTGCCAGGGCAAGCTTGAAGAGGCTATGACACTCTGGGAAGAGGCTACTTGTAAGCTCGATGAGCTTACTTAAGTATTAGGTCATGCTTATTAGTTATTAAGTAGGGTGTTCAGTTTCGTGTTCCAAAATTAACTCGCTTTGTTGAGCGTTCTGGAG
>CAJTYC010000089.1 GCA_910584185.1 uncultured Muribaculaceae bacterium | reverse complement strand
AAGAACACCGCGCTGAAAGTGTATATATGGTTTACACTGATAGGCGCTGCCATATTCAGCCTCGACATAATCATAGATGGCGGCGACATTAGCGCGGCCGACGTCACGATTGACCCATTGTTTCAGTCAGTATCGTTACTTTCTTCCACAGGACTTGTGGAGCCCGACTTCCACACATGGGGCTCCGTTTCGGTGGTGCTGCTAATTATTATGATGCTTGTTGGTGCGTGCGCGGGTTCAACATCAGGAGGTGCGAAGATAGACCGGTTCGTGATACTCTTCAAATTTCTGAAAAACGAATTTTACAAGATGATGCACCCGGGAGCCGTAACGACAGTAAGTTTCAACGGCAAAGGCACTGCAACATCGGTGGTCAACAAAGCGTTGGCCTTCCTGTTTATGTATTTTATAATAATAGTGGCCGGCGGAGTGGCACTCTCACTTATGGGTATGTCACTCTCCGACGGCTTTTTCTGCTCACTTATGGCGATATCAAACACCGGACTCGGCTCGGAAGCCACCGGCGTAAATGGCGACTTCTCGCTTGTGGCACCACTCGGCAAATGGTTGCTTAGCTTCATCATGCTTGTGGGTCGTCTTGAGATATTCACCATACTGCTCCTATTCACCCATTCATTCTGGAAAAAATAAACCGTTTTCACCCCAGTCCCACACGCCCTTTACAGCAAAAGCCACATTGAATTTTGCGATGCCGAGTTCTATTGCATACTTATTGGGGTCGAGAGTGTGAGCCGACACAGTCCAGCCATCTTCGGCGTGGACAGCCTTTAGTCTGACAGGTTGCTTATTGAGCGCAGAGGGTGCGCACGCCACAGCCTCGAGGGCTTGCGGGAGCCATGTGATATTGGAGCAAGCTTCATCATATGCAGCGTCATCGCCATCGAAAAAATCGCGAGGTAAACGATGCTTGCGATGAGCCATATTGCTGGCCAACCTTGCTACGAAAGATGTACGTTTCTCATCAGGATGGCCAAAAGCCACAACAAAGGGGATTTTCTCATACACCTCGACAAAAGTATCCACATGCGAAGCCGAAAAAGTGCCACCCACGAAGCATGTGCCTAAACCAAGTTTCACAGCCTCGACCACCCACTGCTCGGCACAATAACCGGCACGCTCCATGGCATTAGGGAAAGTCGGGTCAACAATCACCGCGAGATAATTCTCAACGCCACGAAACATTCCATAGCTTCTTCCCACTCCCTTGAATGGAGCATCATCGCCAAACACCGGGCGGAAACTCAACCCCGCCTCATGCGAGCCAATAAATGTAGCCTCGCTACGCAGCGAGCGACGCTGAGATTCAGAAATCGGTGAGGAGAGATAACTCCTCACCGATTTACGAGAGTTCAATATTTCTAAATCAGACACCCTATATATGTATTAAGTATTAGTTATAAGTGATTAAGTAACGATTACTAATCCTTTACTTCCTCCAAGTTGACCTCGAAATGTTCGAGGAAACGCATGGTGCGGGCTATGTAATCTTCCATCACGACATCCTCCTCCACAAAAGGCACCTCCTTACGATAGGCTTCCATAACTTTCTCTATGTATGGCGAAGACTTGCCCGGACGGCGGAAGTCGATGCCCTGAGCGGCATTCATAAGCTCTATGGCAGCTATATAATGGAGATTGTCGATGATTTTGTGGAGTTTAGTGGCTGCATTGGCACCCATCGACACGAGGTCTTCCTGACCATTAGAGCTGACGATGGAATCGCAAGAAGCAGGCCAAGCATACATCTTGTTCTGGCTCACCATAGAAGCGGCGGCATACTGCGGAATCATAAAGCCGGAATTCAGGCCCGGATGAGCCACAAGGAACTCAGGCAAGCCACGCTGGCCGAGAATAAGCTGAGCCACACGTCGTTCGGAGATATTGCCGAGTTCATGAAGGGCCACACCCATATAATCGAAAGCAAGAGCGAGAGGTTCGCCATGGAAATTGCCGCCCGACACCACGAGGTCGTCATCGGGGAATACCGTAGGATTGTCGGTGACAGAATTTATCTCAATGTGCAGCACATTGGTGACATGAATCATGGCATCCTTAACGGCACCATGCACCTGCGGTATGCAACGGAACGAATAAGGGTCCTGCACATGCTCCTTGTGGCGGCTGATAAGTTCGCTACCCTTCAGCAGTTTGCGGAAGATGCGTCCGGTCTCAATCTGACCGGGGTGAGGACGAACTTGCTGAATGCAATCGAGGAAAGGCTCAATGCGGCCATCATAAGCCTCGAGCGACATTGCACCGAACAGGTCGAAGCAATTCACCACATGCCAACCATCTATAAGAGCCTTGATGCCATTTGCGCTCATGAACTGGGTGCCGTTGAGCAGAGCCAAGCCCTCCTTCGACTTAAGCTTGATAGGACGCCAGCCACACTGTGCGAGCATATCTTCGCTCTTGATGCGACGACCCTGGAAGAAGACTTCCCCCTCGCCGATGAGAGGAAGGAAAAGATTGGCGAGCGGAGCCAAGTCGCCAGATGCACCGAGCGAGCCACGGTCGTTGACTACCGGAATCACATCATGATTGTAAAAATCGAGAATGCGCTCCACAGTCTCCACCTGCACGCCGCTGAAACCCATAGAGAGAGCATGAGCTTTCAGCAGAAGCATCAGCTTTACGATAACAGGATCAACGGGGGTACCTACACTGCATGAATGGCTCTTTACGAGATTCTCCTGAAGTGTGGAGAGCTCATTGGGAGAGATATGCTTGTTGCAGAGCGAACCGAAGCCTGTGGTCACACCATATATCGGCTCCTTGGTATCTTCAGTCTTACGGTCGAGAAAATCACGACAATGCTGAATTCTTGCCCTACCCTCTTCTGAAAGAACGAGTTTGGCACCACTATTTAATATTTTTTCTATCAGGTCGTAGGTAAGTTTACTTGACCCTATTTCATATGTTTTCATGAATTGTTCGATTTAAAATATTGACTTTCCATTCTTAAAAACTTCCCTCACACAATTCATCCCCACGTAATAAGGCAATGAATTAATTCCCTCAAACTCAAGGATGACCATATCTGCGCGTTTGCCTACTTCAATAGAACCGAGAGAGTCTGCACGGTCGATAGCTGCCGCAGCATTGAGAGTCAATGCCGAGAGGGTTTCCTGTATGCTCATGCGCATATATATGCATGCCAGCGCTATGGTAAGCGGAATCGAGCCCGAGAAGCACGAACCGGGGTTAAGGTCAGTGGCAAGAGCCACTGCAGCTCCTGCATCTATCAGCTTGCGTGCCGGCGCGAAAGGTTCCTTAAGCGCGAAAGCTGTGAGAGGCAACAGAGCAGCCACTACACCCTTGTCGGCAAGAGCTCTTCCTCCCTCATCGCTGATATGGAGCAAGTGGTCGGCTGAAACGGCCCCCATCTCAGCTGCAAGTTCGGAACCACCGAGAGTCACAATCTCATCAGCATGGAGTTTCAACTTGAAGCCCGCGTTCTTGGCAGCCTGCATCATTCTTCTTGAATCTTCAATCTCGAAGACATTCTTCTCAGTGAAGATATCGAAAAACTCAGCCTTATCCTGCACCAACGGAATCATCTCATTGATGATGAAATCGACATATTCGGAAGTGCGCCCCTTGAATTCAGAGGGTACGGCATGTGCACCGAGAAAAGTTGATACCACACCGATGCGGTCAGCATTATCACGACTCAGAGTGTCTATGACATCAAGCATCTTAAGCTCCGTGTCGCGGTCAAGTCCGTAACCGGATTTTGCCTCCACCGTGGTCACTCCCATCTCAGTCATGCGATTCAGGAAGCATTGGGCCTTGCACTTCAGAGATTCCGCATCTTCGGTGCGTGTGGCGTTGACAGTGCTTTGAATGCCACCGCCTCGCTCCATTATGCTCATATAAGTGTCGCCATTGAGACGCCACTCGAACTCATCGGGGCGGTAACCGCCAAAAACCAGATGAGTGTGCGAATCGATAAAACCGGGCACCAAGGCACGGCCACCGGCATCCACCACCTTACAGTCGGCGGGGAGTTGCGGCAGCGAGTCCTCTGAGCCGACATAAGATATTACGCCATCCACACAGAGCACTGCACCACCCTTGATGTTTAATATATGCGCCATCTCCTCTCCCTTCAGGGCACGATTGCCCTGAGGGGTGAAGATATTGGCATTCTTAATGAGTATGGACTCCATATCAGCTGTTAATGACGGAGTTTACTATTTCGATAATTTCCTTTTCGCGAGCGCAAGCCTCATCAGCGATCTTCTGAGCCTCGCTAAGCACGGACTCAGCTGCTGCACGATCCTTAAGGCCGGCGGCGTTAATCTTGACATTCAGGAAAGCGCCGAGCACTGCAGCACGCGCAGCAAGAGCGCCTACGCCGGCATCGCTCACCGAAGCGGGATTGCCAGACTTCGCAACTGCATCAAGCAGGGGAAATACACCGTTAGCAGCCTTCATGGTGTCGAACGGCACCATAGTTGCATAGAGAGTGGCAGCCTCAAGAGCCTCACTTCTGAGAGCTTTCTCCTCCGGAGTCTTCTTAGGCATTGCGAAGACATCCATAATCTTATTGAAAGCCTCCGTGTCCTTATCCACGAGAGTGATAAGCGTATCGAGCGACTCACGGCCCGACACGGCGAGGTCGGAGAACTCCTCCCAACGGTCATCCCATCCGGCCTTATGAGCGCTGAGATTGGCCACCATCGTTCCCAAAGCAGCGGCAAGCGCTCCCATATAGGCAGAGATGGAACCACCACCGGGAGCCGGAGATTCAGACGCGGTCTCATCTGCAAAGTCACGGCAAGTCATGTCAACGAGTTTCTTGCCGGAATTGCCGGTAAGCATATATTCAATAACCTTTTCTTCAGGATTGAACTCCTTGAGATCGTCGAGCCCCATAGATTTCACGGCAATCTTGATAATCTCGCTTTCAGGAATGCCAAGCGAACGTTGCTGCATGCGCAGATAATGTTTGCCGGCATCGATGAGGGCACGCTTGGGCACAAGGCCGACAAGTTCCGTGCCGGTGACACGCAGACCACGTGCAGCCGCTGCACGGCTCACCTCATCGAAAGCCACATGCAGAGGAGTCACACCCATATCAGTAATATTCATCGACACTTGGGCAATGCCATATTCGTCGATAAACCAACCGATAGCTTTGGTCGACTTAAGCGTGCCGTGAATCATGATGGTGTTTCCATCAGCATCTTTCATCGGTTTGCCGTTGACCTTTCCACCTTCGCGCATAGGTCTGCCCTTCTCACGCACATCAAATGCAATTGCATTGGCACGACGGGTTGAGGTGGTGTTGAGGTTGAAATTGACAGCAATGAGGAAATCGCGGGCACCTACTGCAGTAGCGCCTGTGCGTGCGGCAGCCTCGTCAAACGGGCGGTCGCCGAAATCTGGGGCCTTACCCTCACGGTTCATCTTCTCCGGAAGTGCTTCATACTCACCTTCACGGCAAACCGCAAGATTCTTGCGCTCAGGAGTGAATGCAGCTGCTTCGTAGCAGTAAGTGGGTATGCCGAGTTCGTCGGAGATACGCTTTGCAAGTCCACGGGCGAGTTCGGCACACTCCTCGAGAGTGATACCGCTTACCGGGATAAGCGGAAGCACATCGGTCGCGCCCATGCGGGGGTGCGCACCATGATGCTGACGCATATCGATAAGCTCGGCAGCTTTCTTCACACCGCGCACGGCGGCTTCGAGCACAGCTTCGGGTTCGCCTACGAAAGTGACCACGGTGCGGTTGGTAGCCTTGCCGGGATCCACATCGAGAAGTTTCACATCACCACCACGCTCAATCTCATCGGTGATCGCCTTGATTATATTCATGTCGCGTCCCTCGCTGAAATTGGGGACACACTCAATTATCTTTTTCATGGAAGTCAATTTAAGTATTAAGTCATAGTTATGAGTTATGAAGTAATATTACTGAATCGAATATATGTAAACCAATATTATTATATTAATTCATGTTCTTATATTAATTCATATTCAGATATTAATTCATATTCAGACTTGGTTGGGTGATTATTTTAGGAGTTTGGCGAGTTTTGCATCATCGGCTACTATGGGTTCGGTGATATAGAAACCGTTCTCCATCTGGGTGTCATTCCACTCCTTGACGGTGCTCATTGCATTTTCGTTGCGAGCCCAACTTCTGCGTGCCACGCCACCCATCACATCCCAGAGCATAGCCTTCTTCAAGATTTCATCCACACGCTCAGAGCCGTCGCACACCATGCCGAAGCCACCGTTGATAGCCTTGCCTATACCTACACCTCCACCGTTATGCAAAGCCACGAGGCTCATGCCGCGGGCGCAGTTGCCTGCGAAACATTGCACAGCCATGTCGGCCATAACGTTAGAACCATCCTTGATATTGGATGTTTCACGGAAAGGAGAGTCAGTGCCGCTCACGTCGTGGTGATCACGTCCGAGCATTATCGGGCCGACCTCGCCATTGCGCACCATCTCGTTAAATTTCAATGCAATGCGCAGACGTCCCATGGCATCCTGATACAAAATGCGGGCTTGGGTGCCGACCACGAGATTATTTTTCTCCGCATCGCGAATCCAATTATAGTTGTCGCGATCCTGACCGCGGCGGTTGGGGTCAATACACTCCATGGCGGCATGGTCAGTCTTGACCAAATCCTCATGCTTGCCGCTGAGGCAAACCCAACGGAAGGGGCCGTAACCATAATCGAAGAGCATCGGTCCCATGATATCCTCCACATAAGAGGGCCATATGAATCCGGCCTTGTCATCCTTGCCATTCTTGGAGATTTCCATCACGCCTGAGTCATAAACTGCTTTCATGAAGGCGTTGCCATAATCGAAGAAATAGGTGCCCTTTGCCACGAGAGCCTTAACGGCTTCAAAGTGACGGTGAAGGGTCTTGTCGACAAGTTCGCGGAATTTCTCCGGGTCATTATGAAGAAGCTCAGTGCGTTCCTCAAACGAAATGCCGGCAGGGCAATATCCTCCTTCATAAACGGCGTGGCAAGACGTCTGGTCAGAGAGAAGTTCAATCTTCTTATCATGAGCCACAGCATACTCGAGCAAATCAACTATATTGCCATGATAAGCGATAGAGAGAGGTTTCTTCTCCACCATAGCCTTTTCAGCGAGTTCGAAAGCCTCGGGAATAGAGTCGGTGGTCATGCTCACCCAACCCTGATCCATACGGGTCTTGATGCGCGAGGCATCGACCTCGGCAATGATTGCCACAGCACCGGCGATTTCGGCAGCCTTAGGCTGAGCGCCACTCATGCCGCCGAGACCGGAAGACACGAAAATATGACCTGCGAGATCGCCATCTTCAGGCACACCGAGCTTCATGCGTCCAGCGTTGAGGATGGTATTGAAAGTGCCATGCACAATGCCCTGCGGACCGATATACATCCAGCCGCCGGCTGTCATCTGACCATAATTGGCTACTCCGAGCTGCATCGCCTCATGCCAATCCTTCTGATTGTCAAAGAGACCTACCATCATGGCATTGGTGATAATGACACGCGGAGCCTCCGGGCGCGAGGGGAAAAGGCCCAGTGGATGACCCGATTCCACCACGAGAGTCTGGTCTTCAGTCAGTTCCTCAAGATATTTCTTTATAAGCCGATATTGCAGCCAGTTTTGAGCCACCTGGCCGGTCTCGCCATAAGTGACGAGCTCGTAGGGATAGAGTGCAACGTCGAACGACAGGTTATTGTCGATCATCACCTGAAATGCCTTACCTGCGAGACATTTTCCTTTATACTCATCGATGGGTTTAGCCTTGAGGTCGCCCTGTGGACGCCATCTGTAGGCGTAAATACGACCGCGTGTGCGGAGCTCCTCAAGAAATTCGGGAGCAGCCTTCTCATGCAGTTCCTCGGGCAGATAACGCAAAGCATTCTTCAGAGCGAGGATCGTGTTATCCTTGTCGAGAGTGTAACCACGGTCCGGGGCACGACGGATGTCGGCCTGGAATTCAGGATACTCATGCCATTCGGCATCAAGAGCAATTCTTTTGTCCATGTATCGGTATTGATTTAAGAAAATTTATTCATTTGCTTGTGCCGCCTGTGAGATGGTCTACTAACATTGATACCCACAAAAGCGGTGATAAAAAAATGGACGTGAAGCATCTGACATATAATCGTCAGCTTCAACGTCCAAATTTAATAAAAATATACATACCTTACAAATTAGGCAAGTCACTTTTTCATCTCACATTAGGCACACGGCCAAATTTTATGAAAGTGCGCTGGTAATAATTGTTGGAGAACTTAGACACGACAACTCCCTTGGAAGCGGAGGCGTGAATGAAATTCTCGTTATCAAGAACAATGCCCACATGCGACACCTTATTGGGGTCTTTGCCGGTGGCAAAAAACACAAGGTCGCCTGTATCGACATCGCTCGCATTCATCTCCTCACAAAATTCAGCCTGTTTAGCCGAGTTGCGAGGCAGTTTCAAGCCTGCGGCCTCTTCGTATACCTTCATCACCATGCCTGAGCAGTCAGTGGCCTCACCCTTTTCGGCGGCGGCATATTTATACGGGGTGCCGAGCCATGTGACGGCCTCCTCCACAATCTGACGCTGGCACTTGTTGACATTGCCCACATGAATCTCCTCCATGTGCGGATGCCCCGGGCGCGAACGATGCTTACGCGACGTGTGACACGATGAAAGACCGAGCATAAGCACTAAAGCACCCAATATATAGATGAAAGGTAGTGAAAATCTATATTTCATTTTAAGTCGGTAAGTTCTAATCAAATTTGCATTACAAATATAATCATTCAGACATTAATATGCCAAATTCACACTTGAAATTAAATATATTTTAACACAAATTTACAGAGCATTGGTCCGTTATCGTCGGCGGCGCCTCCTCTCCCCCAGTTCGCGATGCAACTTCGCGAACCGTGAGAGGA
>CAJTYC010000088.1 GCA_910584185.1 uncultured Muribaculaceae bacterium | reverse complement strand
AGAGCAATTAACCTACGCTCATTTCCAATAAATTACACTCTTTTCGTAACTTCCATTTGCAAAGATACCATCTTTATACGGCAAAACGGCTCGTGAGAGCCGTTTTGTTTTATGTGGTAACTTTGGCTCCCGGATGGCACGTGTGTTACCATCGTTTATTTCCGGGGTGCGCCACGGTGGGCGACTGAATATTTAACCTTAGAGAGGTCAAGCACGCCACCATTGTAACCCTCGGTCGGGGCATCCCAAGTCACTTTTACCTTGCCGTCCACTTCGACTGCAACGACGTTGGAAGGGGCTGCGGGATAATCGTCACCGAGGAAAATGCTTGTAGAGGACTGGTCGCTTTCTCCCACAAATGTGATAGTCTTTACCATATATCTGCTGGTGCCGTTGGGGGCATCGTTGTCGATATATGAGAATTCCTGTCCGGGAGTCGGGTTATCGTGGCTTTCCAGTTCAATCTCATTACCGCCGGAGCTTCTCGACAGGATAATCTTGTCGTAGGTCACACCGTCGGGCATAGGCTCGCTATCCCAATATCCCACTTTCCTCTCGAGTGCCGGACATGTATATTTGACCGTCACAGGAGCACCTTTGCCGGTAGGCTCAAGCACAGGGTTGTCCGGGTCTATGGGCTTCATGCCGAGCATGACATATGCATATTTGCAATCGCCCGATTTCTCTTGGCGAGTTGCAACTGCATAATATGTATAATCTTCACCCTTTTTGAGTGACGGGTCTTTGTCATCAAATTCGAAGACAGTACCGGCATCCACGTCAGTCCATTCTTTTATAACGATAGGGTCATCTCAATAGCTTTCAGCTTCGCGAAGCAGTTCGAGCTTGTCAAACTTACCGTCATAGTCAATGTAATCCCAGTCGGGAGTCTTGAGGTCGGTAGGTGCTGTGACTGTGAAGTGCAGATACACCTCCTTGCCATCGATTTTGCACTCGCCCACGAGGCCGGGATAGCCGGGCTTGTTGTCGTCGGCCTCATCTGCCTTGGTAATTGCCGACGGGGCTTTGAGGGTATTTTCAAACAGGGAGGCGGCCGTGATGCTACCCGCACAGGCGAGTAAACCGGCAGCTGCCAGCGAATAAAAAAGTTGCTATTTCATCTTCATCATGTAAATTTTCTTCATATATGATTGATAAGTGAATTGTTGTTTTGGTATGTGTTTGAATTAAACCTGGTGCATTATGAAATTAAAACAATCACAATGATTCAAGAATGATTCCAATAAGCCATGAATCGCTTGAAGATTGCAAATATAGGCAAATAAATCAAAAAATACAAAAAATATATATAAATATGCCTCTGAAATCAAAGTAATGTTAAAAGGCCATGCAGACGTGGGTGTCTGCATGGCCTTTGTGTTGCCTTTTTGTATGGTCTATGTCGATTTTAGCGAATCACCTTGAGGGTGTGCTGTGCGCTTGCTGTGCGTGCCACTATTATGAGTGTGCCGTTGTGATGGCGCAGGTCGATTGTTGATGTGGCCTGTCCGCTTGCAAGTGTATTGCCGTTGAGGTCAAACACCGAGTAGCTTAATGTGCCTTCCGGCAGGTTGGCAGTGCCGTCGGCGTAGCTTATACCATCGCCTGCTGCGAATATTGTCTCTATGCCCGAACCTGAGCTGTTGAGCTTGGTGATTGCAAACGATTTCATGCACACTTTGCCTTGGCTGGCCATGTGCAGTGAGATATAGCCCTTGGCAGGTGTCACCTGTACAGTTGCAGACGCGCTCTCATTTTCATCATCTTCTTGATTACCTTCTGCTTTGGCATGGATTTCAGCAGGTTCCGATTGTGTGGCATTTGAACAGTTGATGTTGACCTTCATAGTCTCTTCTGCATCGGATGCCGGAGCTGGGAAGACGTGGATTATTTTGTGATTCGAACCATCTTCTTCCTGGCCGAAGCGTAAGTTTACAGAGGCTGTGGAATTTTCAAATACAGCAGAGACTTCATATTTCTCGTTATCCTTGAATTCCATCATCGGGCTTATTGCATAGTCGTTGTAGCCTGTAAATGATTCGGGGAATGTGAGATAACCTTCTTCCGAGATTTTCCAATAGTTCCAATCGTCGCCGGTGTTCCAATCATTGAAGTCTGCGGAGTATGGGAATCCAACAGGCACCTTGAAGTCGATGGTGATTGAGGGTATCTCATCCTCCTGCTCGCCATTCTGGTTGGCAGCGATGATTGTGTAAATGTGCTTGCCATGGTCGGGTATATCCTGGTCGGTATAATGCATGGTTTGACCGGGCTCGCCATTGAGCGTGGTCAGCAACTCGTCGTCGCGTTTTATCTTGATTGTCAAAGAGCCTTCGATCTCCTCGCCAAGGTTAGTTTTTGACGGATTGACCCATGACAGGATAGCCTCATCGCAAGCCTCGTTGGTCGTGCCGGATAATTCGGTTACCGCTTTGGGCAGGGCAACAATCTTGGTGAGCTTGAAGCTATTGAGTGTGACAGAGTTATAGTACGAATATGAAGACCCTTTGTAATGATGGATATATACTGAATAGTCACCGGCCTCGGTGATTTCGAACTCAATCACCTTGTCAGTGCTGCTGTAACTGTCATCATTGGGGCAGTCATATATCTGTGTGTTGTTTTCAGCGATATTCATGCGATCTATGCTGAGTCCGACACTGAATCCATTCATATAAGTCTTGCCGTTGATGGTCAGACGATAATTGCCCGGCTCGAGAGAGATATATGGTGACATCAGACGGTTGTCCACACTGCCGTCGGCATTTGATTCGGAAGTCAATATTCCATAGTTGCTGTACCAGCCGTTGAGCAACCATTTATCCAATTCTTCCTCCTCGATGTCGGTAAATTTTATGGCCTCTGTAGGCATGTCGATATAGGGTTTGCCTACATATCCCGATTTCACTGACATCGGTGCATCTTCGGGCTGTGAGTTTTCTGCTCCATACACTTTCACGCTGTAAGTGTAGCAGCCCGGTTCGGGAGTGTCTGTATATTGGAGAGCGGAACCGGGAACCGGATTTTCGATAGTCTCGATCACAACATCATCGCGGAGAATCTCGGCTTTGGTCAACACGTCGAGGGGTTCGCCGTTGTTGAAAACGGCAGGATATGTGGCGGTAAGCTCAACCTTGACCGGAGTCTCGAAAGTCTTGACTTTGAGGTCAGTAATGTTGATAAGCGCTTTGACATGGGGTTTCACGGCAATCGATTTGATTCGGTAGCCAAGATAAGCCCCTTTTTCGGCGCAAGCCTGTATGCCTATGTGGTATGTGCCGGGAGTTTCTACGCTAAACACATACTTGCCGTTGTAGTCATACTCCTCGCCCTCAAACTCACCGTTGATTTTGGAGAAAGAGTTGAGGTCGGATGTATCGGTGCCGATGTGGAAATTAAGTTTGCCATACATTATGCCCGAAAGTTCGAGTGCGTATGTGCCGGCTTCTGCAAAGTTGATAGCCGGTGTAATGGCCCAATGGTCCTCTTTCTGGCCTTCGGTAAAGTCCATCTTGATGGCTTCGTTCCAATCGTTATAAAACCAGGTGGATGTTGACTGAGTGTCAGGTCCATTCACATAAGTCCACCCTGTCGGCTCCTCAGCAAATGTCTGCGACCATGGAATTGACGCGGGTGCTGACGGGTCAACCGGATCCGGGGGAGTCTCTCCACCTCCTGTGCCGTCTGTCACTGAGAAACCGGTAACCGAAAGATCATAATGATTTACCTCGCTAAAGCAGTGCAGACCGATAAAATAGTCACCAGCCTCACTTACTGTGAATTCTTTGGTAATGGTTGTGTATGAATAAGGACTATTAAGATTTGTTTCTCTGTACAAATGAGTCCCTGCAGAGAGTGCTTCAGATGTGGCATTGTTGCCGAGCATTATTTCAAGTGCCTCCGAATCGGTGCCTCTTGTTTTGGCCAATACTGTCATCGTGTAGGTCGTTCCTGTTTCAAGTGAGATGGCAGGAGATACAAGCCAACAGTCAGCATTATAATCAGGGTCAAAGCTTTTGTATGCGCCTCCTGATTTGCCGGCAAGCTCAAAGCTGTTTTCTCTATCGTATTCCCAGGATTTTGCTTTTTTGTTGCCGTTGTTGATTGTGGTCCATCCCTCATCGAGGGTGGAGATGCCGGTGAAGAAGTCGCTCGAGTAGGGTGGAGCGACGGCAAGAGCCGTGGCCACGCTGAAACCGAGCACTGCAAGTGTGGTTAAAGTTTTTTTCATTGGCTGAAAGTTTTTTGTTAATGTTGTCTTTATATGATTTTGGAAGCACCCGGTGCACGGTCGGGTGCTTCCAATTATTGTCAGAAAGATTGCAAAAATCTTTGAGGCGAGAATGTTATTTCACATTAAATGTCGCCTTTACAGATTTTTTGTCATCCTTGGCTTTGACCACATATACTCCGGTCTCTACAGGGAGAATTGTGCCGTTGGAAACTTCACCGGCAAATACTACCGTGCCGTTGATGTTAACCACCTGAAGCTCTGCCTTGTCGCAATCTGTAGTCAGCAGAATCATGCCGTTGGCAGCGGTTATGTTGAGACCGTTGCTGTTCACATTGCTTATGCCTGACTGTCTTGAGAAAGTGGCACGAAGCTTGGTGTAGATTCCGGGCATGTCGAATTTGCTGCCTTCCTGCGAATCCTCTCCATTAAGAGAGAAAAACTTAAGTTCGTAGCCTTCATCGGCAGTCGCCTCGATAGTGAGAGGTTCGTATTTGGTAATCTTCGAGCCGTGGCCATAAGTGTTACCCTCGGAGTCTTTCACCACTACCGAACCGTGAGCGGAGGGGAGAATGTCGAGATAAGCCCAATCGCAGCCACCGTTGGTGCCCTGGTGTGAGGGTTTCCAGTTGCGGTCTAATGCTATTGAAGAGTCAGCTCGTGTGCCTTCGTTGCTCTGACCATCCTTGTCAGTGCCCTGAACAACTGCGAGGTTCCAGCTCACCTGGGTGCCGGGTGTCACATCCTCTTCATCATCCTTGCGCTGGGGCAGCTTGTAATATATCTCGTTGAGTTCAGCTGCTGTAAGGCTGTTGCCGTTGAGATAGATGGTCTTCAGCTCGGAGTTGGCTGAGAGGTCAATGCTGTGTATGTCGTTGTTGTCGAAATAAAGGCTCTCAAGATTCTTGTTGGCGGTTACGTCAAGCGCTGTGAGCTTGTTATCGCCCACATTGAGGCTAAGAAGTTGCGGGTTCTTGCTGAGGTCGATGCTCGTGATTTCATTGCCCTGCACCAGTAGCTGTTCGAGCAGAGGATTGTTGGTGACGTCAAGGCTTGAAATGTTATTGTTGGCAGCTCTGAGCACGTAGAGTTGCTCATTCTTGCTGAGGTCGATATAACTGATTTCATTACCCTTTATGTCGAGATATTGGAGCTTGGGCATGTTGGAGACATTGATGCTCTTGAGCATGCTGATACCCTCGTCGCTGTCGCCGAAGCCGTCGCTGTATGCCTCAAGCCAGAGCAAATTCTTGTTGTTGCTGAGGTCAACGCTTTTCAAGTTGGTGTAGCTTATATCGAGCACTTGCAATTCGGGCACCTGAGAGAGGTCAATCTCTGAAATCGGGTTCCAGTAGAGGTTGAGGTTCTTGAGGTCGGGGCAGTTAGAGAGGTCAATGCTCTTCACATGATTGTCCCAGAGACCAAACGTATCTGCTGCATCACCGAAGCCTTCGAGGTTGATGGCAGCGATGTCGCCATATATAGTCACGGTAGAGCCTGCGGCTGTGCCATCGATTCGTGTTCCTTTAATTTCGGGAGAGTTTTGGTTATATCCATTCTGGTTGGCATACGGCAAGCGGGTGCCTGTGCCCCAATCGATATCGATTTTGCCGTTGTTGGTGATTGTATTGACCACGAATGAGAGTTTCTGACCAGGGTCTACAGTGAAGCTGAGTGAGCTTTCCGCACCTGAGAAGTTTACCTTTACGGTGGCGGGTTCGTGAGTCACCACCCACTGGTCTTTGACTGTCTCACCGTTGATGCTGATGCTGTTGAAGCGTTTTCCCTCTTCAGGATATACATATACGTAGAAAGGAACACCCTTTGCTACAGCATTCTTCACAGAGTTGATGTGCTGGTAATAAGGAGCCTTGGGCTGAGCTACAACAAACTTTCCACCCTCCGTCTCAAATTCGTCGAGGTCATAGTCAATGCTCATACCCATATTGGGATAAAGACGGTCGAGTGTGCCGGAGATTTTGTTGCCGGTAAGGGTTGCATCCTCGAAAGTCACTGCCAATGATTCGTGAGTCACCGATCCATCGCCTCTTGTGTCGCAACGCCATTGCATATCCTGGCTTTCAGCATATGCAATGTCTGCACGTGAGGCATCGGTGCCTTCGAGCAGGAGATTAGGAGTTTTCGAACCATAATCGTTAGATTTGGCCACCGGGAGTGTGTGGATTGTGTAGTCCACAGTCTCGGAGGTCATCTTCTTGTTGTTGCGCAAGTCCACAAGCGACATGCGTCCGGGCTGAAGGCCTCCGAAATCCACGAACTCAAGGTTGGTGTTGGCAGCCTCGAATTTCTTCAGATAGTAAGAGTCATGAAGGTCAGCGCGTGCTATCGGTGTGTTTGAGATATTTATTTCTTGCAATGAAGTCAGCTTGCGGAAATCGATTGCCGGTATTGAGTTACCCTCCACGTTCAATGTCTGAAGCGACTTGTTGTTGGCGAGGTCGATTGCGGTGAGGCGGTTGTTTGCCAAGAACAGAGAGCGAAGCAGCGGGTTTTGCGACACGTCGATGCTCTCGATGCGGCAGTTGGAGGCCGAGAGGCTTTCGAGCTCCGGGCACTTTGTCACGTCGATGTCGGCAATCATCGTATTGTTGGAGATGTTGAGCGAGTGTAGCTTCGGGTAGTCGCCGAGAGCGAATGGGTCAGTGTCGGCCACTGTCATGAGGTTGTTGTTGGCCAAGTCGAGCGATGTCAGAGCCGGCAACGATACGGGATAGAAGTGAGCCAGATCGCAATTGTTCAGGTTGATTTGCTGTAGGTTGGGGCGAGATTCCTCAGGAAGGCAAATAAATACAGAGCCAAGTTGAGGGCAGTCGTTGGCGGTGAAATATTGCAATGCCATAAGGCTGCTGATGTTAAGCGCACCTATATCTGAATTGTCTGAGAGGCTGAGCGACCAGAGGGTCTCGCCGGCATTCTCGAGCGAGAGTGACGGGTTGATGGTCGCGGAGTTCTCAAGATTATTGTGCGAGAGAGTGAGCTGTTCGAGTGGGGTGATTGTGGCCAGTTCGAAGCTCTTCAGTTTGTTTTTGCCGAGGTCAAGGGTCTTGAGGTCGGAGCAGCCGTCGATATGGGCGCTCGTCAGGTCTGCCTCGTTCCATGAGAACTCAGTGACAAAACCTTTCACTACAATGGTGTTCCCCTCTATTGTACCCTCAATCCAACGGTTGTAGGCACCCTGCGAGGGGTCTACGGTATATTTGACAAAAATGCCATTACCCCAGTCTATTTCAAGAGGAGTGGTAGCAGACTTGACATTAGGTAGCAACTTCGTGCTCGTGCCTATCTCAGCAGTCGTCGTAAAGGTCATAACTCCTTGGCTGAAAGTCAACGGAGCGACGCCTGCGAGGAAGGCAAGACTAAGTAGTGTCTTCTTCATATAGCTGATTGATTTAGATTAATTTGAGATGTTCGGTTTATATGTCCGTTATTAGTGCGCAGCAAATATAACGTTTATTATCTTAACATGCAAATTTATAACACATTTTTGAAATTTTGCAAAATTTTGTAAATATCTATCATCTGTTAATTTCCAAAATGTTAGTGTGCAGATGATTCATTGTTTGTCTTGTCGTGCTCCATGATACTGCGGCGGCTCTCGCCATGGCCTCAGCCAACACGATCCTATTGGGAAACTCACCGGGACTGGTTGTTTTTTTGTGCTTCCTAAATGGTAGGGATAGTCGGTAATAATGGTCAGCGCACCATCACTTTTTCGGTTTTTGATCCCTTTCGAACTATGTATAGACCTGGAACGGTAGGTTCTGTGCGGAGACCTTGAAGGTTAAAATATAGAGCCTGCGAGTTCTCTGAATCGGTCTCTACGCTCTCCACTCCGGCATGTCCGTTGCCTTTTAGATATAGCTTCATATTGATGAGGTCAACCTTTATCTGCATGTCACCAAATGCCCAGTCGGGTATCGACCAGTTGCCGAGGCCATGGTCCACTATGTCTGATACTGTCCATTCTTCATCGTTCACCGGAGTGCTTATCTCAGTGAAATCGTTAAGAGCGGAACCAAAGCAGTTGTCGGAAGTCCATTTTCCGAGTTTGTGGAAGAAACGGAAATTTGGATTGTTTTCCATTGCAACTGTGCCGGTGAATACACCAGGTTCGGATGCCTTGAGTGCTATGCTGCCATCGGAAATAATCCAACCCTGTGGAGACCCCACAAGATATATTTCTTCAAGGTCTTCGTATGAGATTTCAATGAGTTTTTGTTCAACGGTAACAATACCGGTGCCGAGGTCTACGGTCACCGACAAATAGCCCTTCCCCTTGAATGAATATTCGAATGGTTTGCCTCCCTTCACCAAAGCATAATTCATTTTACCTTTGTTGTTGTCAAGGTCTTGGTGCAAGTCTACTTCATCGGCAAGGCCATAACAGTTTTCGGGTGCAGGTGTCAAACTTTCTTCATCTGTGAGCGTGATCTTGCAATTCCTGCCGTATGCGTAAGTATAGACATTCATAAAGTTGGCATTCGGTGTGAATGTGTTTAATTCAGACTCTCCATTGGTCGACGTGATTGAGTAGAAAGGCTTGTTGTTAAATTTAGAAATGGGTGCATCATCTGAATATAGATAGAGAGCCTGTGAATTGTCCCACTGCATCATAGCGCTGAAATGTATTTTCCCACCTTTCCAGTCAACAATCCTGATATGCTTCACACTTTCTGCCGATTCTGATTCTATAAGATCCATGTAGAGACCGAGGGCACTGAAAAAGTTGCCAAATCTGAATTTCGCCCTCTCAAACGGCTAAAA
>CAJTYC010000087.1 GCA_910584185.1 uncultured Muribaculaceae bacterium | reverse complement strand
GCCCCAGACTCGCGAGCACATCCTTCTCGCTCGTCAGGTGAACGTTCCCCGTCTCGTGGTGTTCATGAACAAGTGCGACCAGGTTGACGATGAGGAAATGCTCGAACTCGTTGAGATGGACATGCGTGACCTTCTCTCTCAGTACGAGTATGACGGTGACAACACTCCCGTGATCCGCGGTTCTGCTCTCGGTGCTCTCGAGGGTGACCCGAAGTGGGTTGAAAAGGTGATGGAGCTCATGGATGCAGTCGACAACTGGATTCCGCTTCCTCCCCGCGACGTTGACAAACCTTTCCTTATGCCTGTTGAGGACGTGTTCTCTATCACAGGTCGTGGCACAGTGGCTACCGGTCGTATCGAAGCTGGCCGCGTGAAGGTGGGCGACGAAGTTCAGATCCTCGGCCTTGGCGCTGACAAGAAGTCAGTTGTTACAGGTGTTGAGATGTTCCGCAAGATCCTCGACGAGGGTGAAGCCGGTGATAACGTAGGTCTTCTCCTCCGTGGTATCGATAAGGACGAAATCAAGCGTGGTATGGTTATCTGCCACCCCGGACAGGTTAAGCCTCACGACCACTTCAAAGCTCAGGTTTATATCCTGAAGAAAGAAGAGGGTGGACGTCACACTCCTTTCCACAACAAGTATCGTCCTCAGTTCTACATCCGTACTCTCGATGTGACTGGTGAGATCACTCTCCCCGAAGGCGTTGAGATGGTGATGCCTGGCGACAACGTTGAGATCGACGTTAAGCTCATCACTCCGGTTGCTATGGATCAGGGTCTTCGTTTCGCAATCCGCGAAGGTGGCCGCACAGTCGGTTCAGGCCAGATTACATCTGTGATTGACGACTAATTAGAATTCAAATTCTTTCATGGTGGGGAGGCTTGCTTCCCAATCCTCCCCACCGATATACGGGAATAGCTCAGTTGGTAGAGCACCGGTCTCCAAAACCGGGTGTCGAGAGTTCGAGTCTTTCTTCCCGTGCCAATTCAAGACTAACATGAAATTATTTAAAGATATAAAGGAGAGCTACGACGAACTCGTCTACAAAGTCTCCTGGCCATCTCAGAAGGACTTGATTAACAGCTCAGTGCTTGTGTTGATAGCTTCCATCATCCTCGCTGTTTTTATCTGGGTTGTAGACAAGTTTTTCTCTTTGCTGATGGAGTTAATCTACAGTATCAATTTCTAAACCATCTAAACGAGGATTTCAATGGCTGAAGCTGACAAGAAATTGGCGTGGTACGTGTTGCGTGCCATTTCCGGTAAAGAGGCCAAGGTCAAGGAAGTTCTTGATGCATCAATCAAGAATACGGACTTGGGCCTGTATGTTAAGCAGGTGTTGATTCCCACGCAGAAGGTTTACACCACTCGCAATGGCAAGAAGGTGCTTAAGGAGCGTAACCTCTATCCGGGTTACGTGTTTGTAGAGGCCATTCTCTCCGGAGAGGTAATCTACGAACTCCGCAACACCACTAATGTCATTGATTTTTTGCGCGGTCGCGCCAAAAATTCGGAGCCTATGGCGCTTCGCGAGGTGGAGGTGAAAAGAATGCTGGGAACAGCCGACGAAATGAGACAACCCACAGCCGACGACGCTGAGGTTTATATCGTGGGCGAACCTGTTAAAGTCACGTTTGGTCCGTTCTCCGGATTTAGTGGCGTTATCAAGGAGGTTAATTCCGACAGGAAGAAAATCAAGGTGGAGGTCAAGATTTTCGGCCGCCCCACTGATTTGGAGTTGGAAAACACCCAGGTCGAAAGAGAATAACGTCGATTGTTGTTACGCTTTCGGCGTTTGTATCGTATCGACAAACCAAAAAACAATTAACTAAGTAGAACAATGGCAAAAGAAATTGCTGGACAGATCAAATTGCAGATCAAAGGCGGTGCGGCAAACCCGTCGCCACCAGTGGGTCCCGCTCTGGGTTCCAAGGGTATAAATATCATGGAATTTTGCAAGCAATTCAATGCCCGCACCCAAGACAAGGCTGGTAAGGTTCTCCCTGTGGTGATCACTTACTACACCGACAAGAGCTTCGACTTCATCGTCAAGACTCCCCCGGTAGCCGTCCAGCTCAAGGAAGCTGCAAAGCTCAAGAGCGGTTCTGCACAGCCTAACCGTAAGAAGGTGGCTGAGCTGACTTGGGATCAGGTGAAGACTATTGCTGAAGACAAGATGCCCGATTTGAACTGTTTTACTTTAGAATCGGCTATGCGCATGGTTGCCGGCACTGCCCGCAGCATGGGTATAACGGTTAAAGGGGAATTCCCTGCTAACAATTAATAATCTTCAAAGAAATGGGAAAACTGACAAAAAATCAAAAGTTGGCTTTAGCGAAGATTGAACCGGGGAAGGCATACACTTTAACTGAAGCTGCCGCTAAGGTGAAAGAGGCTTCTTTCGAGAAGTTCGATGCTTCTTTCGACATCGACGTGCGTCTCGGTGTTGACCCTCGTAAGGCTGACCAGATGGTGCGCGGTGTCGTATCTCTCCCCCATGGCACAGGTAAGGAAGTCCGTGTACTCGTGCTCTGCAACGCTGACGCTGAGGCCGCCGCTAAGGAGGCCGGTGCCGACTATGTAGGTCTCGATGAGTATATCCAGAAAATCAAGGAAGGCTGGACTGATATCGATGTTATCATAACTCAGCCCTCTGTGATGGGTAAGCTCGGTCCTTTGGGTCGTATCCTCGGTCCCCGTGGTCTTATGCCTAACCCCAAGTCAGGCACAGTGACTATGGACGTTGCCAAGGCTGTCAAGGAGGTGAAGCAGGGTAAGATTGACTTCAAGGTAGACAAGACTGGTATCATCCATGCTTCTATCGGTAAGGTAAGCTTCCCGGTTGAGAACATGGCTGCCAATGCCAAGGAGTTCATCAACACTCTCATTAAGCTGAAACCCGCCACTTCTAAGGGCACATATATCAAGAGCATTTATCTTTCAAGCACCATGGGCCCCGGCGTCAAGGTGGAACCCAAATCGGTGGCTGAGTAATTATTTTTAACAGGACTATTACAATGAAAAAGGAAGATAAAGCCATTATCATCGCCCACATTGGCGAACAGCTCGCTCAGTACAGCGCTGTATATCTTGTGCAGACTGCCGGCCTCAATGCCGAGAAGACAAGCAACCTGCGTCGCGCATGTTTCGGTGCCGACGTAAAGATGCTCTGCGTCAAGAACACGCTCCTGAAGAAGGCTTTCGAAGCTAGCGAGGTTGACTATTCAGGCCTTTATGATTTGCTCCACGGTGAGACTACCTTGTTGCTCTGTAACACCGGTAACGCTCCCGCGAAGCTTATCAAGAAGTTCCGTGACAAGAATGATACCCTCCCCATGCTCAAAGGAGCATTCGTAGAGGAATCTGTATATGTGGGTGAGGAAAGTCTTGAGACTCTCGCCAACATCAAGAGCAAGAACGAACTTATCGCAGACGTTGTGGCTCTTCTGCAGTCGCCTGCTAAGAACGTCATCAGCTCTCTCCAGAGCGGTGCCAACAAGCTTCATGGCATCCTCGAGACTCTCTCCAAGAAAGAAGCATAATCAAAGTCTAAAAATCAAAAAAATACAATACGAAAATGGCAGATTTGAAAGCATTTGCAGAACAGCTTGTTAACCTTACAGTAAAAGAAGTTAACGAACTCGCTGAGATCCTTAAGAATGAGTACGGCATCGAGCCCGCAGCTGCAGCTGTGGCCGTTGCAGCAGGTCCCGCAGCCGGCGCTCCCGCTGCCGAGGAGAAAACTAACTTTGACGTAGTGCTCAAGGCAGCTGGCGCAAGCAAGCTCGCTGTTGTTAAGCTCGTCAAGGAACTTACAGGTCTTGGCCTTAAGGAGGCTAAGGAACTCGTTGACGGTGCACCCAGCACTGTTAAGGAAGGTCTTCCCAAAGCTGAGGCTGAGGGCCTGAAGAAGCAGCTCGAAGAGGCTGGTGCTGAGGTAGAACTCAAATAAGATATCCCTTACCCACTATAGAGGTTAAGAACACTGTTTTGTGTTCTTAACCTTTTGTGGGTTTATTCTTTTTACTCTTCCCCTCTTCTCTTTTTCTCTCTTCAATTGATTCGCTTGTGCTCGTTTTTCAGGCATTTGCGTTTCGTAGAATACGCAGAGGCGTCTTCTTTTCCCCCGGTGGCCCATGAATGCGACAATAGTCTCATGGAATAGGCATGTGGGGATTTGCCTGAAACTTTTTTCATTTCTTTTAATGAATATTAGCTGTTTTAGGCACTATTTATGTGTTTGCTCCCTTGGCCTTCCGATATGTGGCTTCCCTTGGGTGCGTTTTTATAACGTTCATCCGACCATTTTGGTTAAAGCTCTCATTTCCGGAATTGCGAAGTAGGCCCATAGAATTTAAATTACATCAAATGTCAGTAAATACAACCGATAAGCCGCGTGTTAATTTCGCGTCTGTCAAGAATCCGTTGCCCTTCCCTGACTTCCTCGAAGTTCAGTTGAAGTCGTTCAAGGATTTCCTGCAGCTTGACACGCCACCCGAACAACGAAAGAATCAGGGACTTTACAAGGTGTTTGCCGAGAATTTCCCGATCACTGATACTCGCAACAATTTTGTGTTGGAGTTCCTTGACTACTATATCGACCCGCCCCGCTATTCTATTGAGGAGTGCCTGGAACGCGGTCTGACTTATAGTGTTCCGTTGAAGGCAAAACTCAAGCTTTACTGCACAGATCCTGACCATGAGGATTTCGACACCACTATCGAAAATGTCTTCCTCGGTCCTATTCCTTATATGACCGACCAGGGCACTTTCGTCATCAATGGTGCCGAGCGTGTCGTCGTGTCTCAGCTTCACCGTTCGCCGGGCGTTTTCTTCGGCAACAGTGTGCATGCTAATGGCACCAAGCTTTATTCCGCTCGTATCATCCCGTTCCGTGGCAGCTGGATTGAGTTTGCCACTGACATCAACAATGTGATGTATGCTTACATCGACCGTAAGAAGAAACTTCCGGTCACCACGTTGTTGCGTGCCATCGGTTTTGAGTCTGACAAGAAGATTATCGAGATTTTCGACCTCGCCGAAGAGATTAAGGTGACTCGTGCCAATCTCGTCAAGGTGATAGGCCGCAAGCTCGCAGGTCGTGTCATGATTTCCACGACCGAAGATTTCGCTGACCCCGACACCGGTGAGGTGACGACTGTGGAGCGCAACCAGATTGTGGTGGAGCGCGGACAGGAAATCAGCGAGGATAATATCGACGCAATCATCGACAGCGGTGTCAAGTCTATCCTCCTCGAGAAGGAGAATGTCAGCGCTGTGGATTACAGCATAATTTTCAACACTCTGCAGAAGGACCCCTCCAACAGTGAGCAGGAGGCTGTGACCTATATCTATCGCCAGCTCCGCAACGCCGATCCACCGGATGTAATGGCTGCGCGCGAGGTGATACAGAGTCTCTTCTTCAGTGAGAAGCGTTACGACCTCGGTGAGGTGGGTCGTTACCGTATCAACAAGAAGCTCAACCTCGACACTTCGATGGATGTCAAGACGCTCACCCAGCAAGACATCATCGCTATAATCAAGTACCTCATTGAGCTTATCAACGCCAAGAGTGAGGTCGATGATATCGACCACTTGAGCAACCGCCGCGTACGCACAGTGGGCGAGCAGCTCTACAACCAGTTTGGCGTGGGTCTCGCCCGTATCTCCCGCTCTATCCGCGAGAAGATGAACGTGCGCGACAATGAGGACTTCAAGCCCATCGACCTTATCAATGCGAAGACTATCTCGGCCGTGATCAATACATTCTTCGGCACGAATGCTCTCTCGCAGTTCATGGACCAGACCAACCCGCTGGCCGAGATCACTCACAAGCGCCGCATGTCGGCTCTTGGTCCCGGCGGTCTTTCGCGCGACCGCGCAGGTTTCGAGGTGCGAGACGTGCACTATACTCACTATGGCCGCCTTTGCCCGATCGAGACTCCTGAAGGTCCTAATATCGGTCTTATCTCCTCGCTCTGCGTTTACGCAAAGATCAACAACCTCGGCTTCATTGAGACTCCTTATCGCAAGGTAGACAATGGCGTGGTGGATCTCGACAACGACCATGTGGTCTACATGACTGCCGAGATGGAAGATGGCAAGACCATCGCCCAGGGTAATGCCCCGGTCAACGACGACGGTACTTTCATCAACCCCAAGGTGAAGGCACGCAACGAGGCCGACTTCCCTATTGTGGCCCCCAACGAGCTCGACCTTATGGATGTGGCCCCGATTCAGATTGCATCTATCGCCGCTTCGCTCATCCCGTTCCTCGAGCATGATGACGCTAACCGCGCTTTGATGGGTTCTAACATGATGCGCCAGGCTGTGCCTCTGCTTCGCAGCGAGGCCCCGATTGTCGGAACCGGCATCGAGGGTCAGCTTATCCGCGACTCCCGCACCCAGGTTATGGCCGAGGGTGAAGGTGTAGTTGACTTTGTCGACTCCACTGTAATACGCATCCGCTACGACCGTACTGAGGATGAGGAGTTCGTGCAGTTTGAATCTGCTGTCAAGGAGTACAAGCTCCCCAAGTTCCGCCGCACCAACCAGAACACTACAATCGACCTGCGTCCTATCTGCAATAAGGGCCAGCGCGTCAAGAAGGGTGATATCCTCACTGAGGGTTATTCTACAGAAAACGGAGAGCTCGCCCTCGGACGCAACCTCAAGGTGGCGTTCATGCCTTGGAAGGGTTACAACTATGAGGATGCCATCGTGCTCAACGAGCGCATGGTGCGTGAGGATATCCTCACCTCAATCCACGTCGACGAGTATACCCTCGATGTGCGCGAGACCAAGCGCGGTTCCGAGGAACTCACTTCCGATATCCCCAACGTGAGCGAGGATGCCACCAAGGACCTCGACGAGCAGGGTATCATTCGCGTGGGTGCTTATGTGGTGCCCGGCGATATCATGATCGGTAAGATTACCCCTAAGGGCGAGTCTGACCCGACACCTGAGGAGAAGCTGCTCCGCGCCATCTTCGGCGACCGTGCCGGCGATGTGAAGGATGCATCGCTCAAGGCTTCTCCCTCGCTCAAGGGTGTCGTAATAGGTCGTAATCTGTTCGCTAAGGCTGTGAAGAAACGCACCGGCCGCAATTCTGCCAACGCTGAGATTGAGGAACTCGAGAAGGAGTATGCAAAGCAGCAGGAGGAACTCCTCGGCATTATGGTCGACAAGATGACCACTCTGCTCAAGGGTCAGACATCTGCCGGTGTGAAAGATTATATCGGCTCGGATATCGTGCCTGAAGGCGGCACATTCGATGGTGTCAACTTCGCCAACATTGATTACGAGACCGTACACATCTCCAACTGGACCACCGATGAGCGCATCAACAAGATGGTGGGTGAACTTATCACCAACTACATGCGCAAGTCTAAGGAAATCGACAGCCGCTTGCGCCGCAAGAAGCTCGACATTACCATCGGCGACGAACTCCCCTCGGGCATCCTCCAGATGGCTAAGGTATATATCGCAAAGAAGCGTAAGATCGGCGTAGGTGACAAGATGGCAGGACGTCACGGTAACAAGGGTATCGTGTCGCGCGTGGTGCGCCAGGAGGATATGCCGTTCCTCGAGGATGGTACTCCGGTCGATATCTGTCTGAACCCGCTGGGTGTGCCTTCGCGTATGAACCTCGGTCAGATTTTCGAGACTGTGCTCGGATGGGCCGGACGTGAACTCGGCGAGAAGTTTGCCACCCCGATCTTCGACGGTGCTTCGCTCGACGACCTCAACGCCTGGACCGATAAGGCCGGTATACCGCGTTACGGTAAGACTTACCTCTACGATGGTGGCACCGGCGACCGCTTTGACCAGCCGGCAACAGTGGGTGTGATCTACATGCTTAAGCTCGGCCACATGGTTGAAGACAAGATGCACGCCCGCTCCATCGGCCCGTACTCTCTCATCACTCAGCAGCCGCTCGGTGGTAAGGCTCAGTTCGGTGGTCAGCGTTTCGGAGAGATGGAGGTTTGGGCACTCGAGGCTTTCGGCGCTGCCCACATTCTCCAGGAGATTCTTACCATCAAGTCAGACGACGTGGTGGGACGTAGCAAGGCTTACGAGGCTATCGTCAAGGGCGACCCCATGCCTAACCCCGGTATCCCCGAATCTCTCAACGTGCTCCTCCACGAGCTCCGTGGCCTCGGCCTGAGCATCACGCTCGATTAATCAAATTTAGCAAATCATCCTTCCGCATGTCGCTTGGTCGTCAGGCCAAGCGACCGCGGAGCAACCAAGGAGAATATATATGGCTTTTAGAAGAGATAATAAGATTAAAAGCAATTTCACGAAGATTACCATCGGCCTCGCTTCGCCCGAAGAAATCAAGGAGAAGTCGAGTGGCGAGGTGCTCAAGCCTGAGACCATTAACTACCGCACCTATAAGCCGGAGCGTGACGGTCTTTTCTGCGAGAAAATCTTCGGACCCGTCAAAGACTATGAATGTCATTGCGGCAAGTATAAGCGCATCCGTTACAAGGGCATCGTCTGCGACCGTTGCGGTGTAGAGGTGACTGAGAAGAAGGTGCGCCGTGAGCGCATGGGCCATATCGAGCTCGTGGTGCCGGTGGCACATATCTGGTACTTCCGCTCTCTGCCCAATAAGATTGGCTATCTGCTCGGCATTCCTTCGAAGAAGTTGGAGGATATAATCTATTACGAACGCTATGTGGTGATCAACCCCACCGACATGGAGTTTGAAGTGGAGCCGGGCAAGCCCGCCCGCCAGCTTGAGCGTCTCGAACTCCTCAGCGAGGAGCAGTATCTCAAGATCGTTGAGTCGCTGCCCGAGGGCAATGACATGCTCGACGATTCTGACCCCAACAAGTTTATCGCCAAGATGGGCGCCGAGTCCATTTATGATCTGCTTAAAGATATCGACCTCGTGGCCCTCGCTGCCGAACTGCGCGAGCGTGCCAACAACGATGGCTCCCAGCAGCGCAAGACTGAGGCCCTGAAGCGTCTGCAGGTGGTGAACTCGTTTATCGCATCTTCAGGCAAGAACAAGCCCGAATGGATGATTCTGCGTGCGGTGCCGGTCATACCGCCCGAACTCCGCCCGCTTGTGCCTCTCGACGGAGGTCGCTTCGCAACCTCCGACCTCAACGACCTCTATCGTCGTGTCATCATACGTAATAACCGTCTGAAACGTCTCATCGAGATTCAGGCTCCCGAGGTGATTCTCCGCAATGAGAAGCGCCTGCTCCAGGAGGCTGTGGACTCGCTGCTCGACAACAGCCGCAAGTCGTCAGCTGTGAAGAGCGATGTGAACCGTCCGCTCAAGTCGCTCTCTGACTCGCTCAAGGGTAAGCAGGGCCGCTTCCGTCAGAAC
>CAJTYC010000086.1 GCA_910584185.1 uncultured Muribaculaceae bacterium | reverse complement strand
TGATATCAGATGCACTCTTTTTTAGTTGCGTTTCTGAATTTGGCTTACATCATGCCGCCCATGCCGCCCATGCCGGGAGCTGCCATTGGAGCTGCGGGGGCGTCCTCTTTCTTGTCGGCGATGACGCATTCGGTGGTGAGGAACATGCCGGCGATGCTGGCAGCGTTCTCAAGTGCCACGCGGGTCACCTTGGCCGGGTCGATTACACCGGATTCGAAGAAGTTCTCAAATGCGTCTGTGCGTGCATTGTAACCGAAGTCGCCCTTGCCGTCCTTGACCTTCTGGAGAATTACAGCTCCTTCGAGACCTGCATTTTCCATGATCTGGCGCATAGGCTCCTCAATGGCGCGGCGGATTATGCCGATACCGGTTGTCTCATCGTCGTTGCAGCCCTTTAGTTCATCGAGTGCAGAGAGTGCGCGAATATAGGCAACGCCTCCGCCCGGCACAATGCCCTCAGCTATGGCTGCACGTGTGGCCGAAAGTGCATCGTCCACACGGTCTTTCTTCTCTTTCATCTCAACTTCCGAGGGAGCACCGATATAGAGCACTGCCACTCCGCCGGCGAGCTTGGCAAGACGTTCCTGAAGTTTCTCCTTATCGTAGTTGGAAGTTGTGGTCTCGATCTGAGACTTGATTTGACCCACGCGGGCGGCGATGGCCTCCTTGGAGCCTGCCCCGTTGACAATCGTAGTGTTGTCCTTGTTGACAGAAACCTTCTCTGCGGTACCAAGGTCATTGACTGTGGCTTGTGCAAGCTGCATGCCCTTAACCTCCGAGATGACATTGCCGCCTGTCAGGATAGCGATATCCTCGAGCATCTCCTTGCGGCGGTCACCGAAGCCCGGAGCCTTGACTGCACAAATCTTCAAGCTGCCACGTATGCGGTTCACTACCAATGTGGCAAGTGCTTCATTGTCAACATCTTCTGCAACGATAAGCAACGGACGTCCTGACTGTGCCACAGCCTCCAATATAGGAAGCATATCCTTGAGGTTAGAGATTTTCTTGTCGTAAAGCAGAATGTAGGGAGAATCCATCTCGCATTCCATCTTCTCAGAGTTGGTTACGAAATAGGGAGAGATGTAACCGCGGTCGAACTGCATACCCTCAACGATGTCGACAGAAGTTTCAGTTCCCTTGGCCTCTTCTACGGTGATGACACCCTCTTTCTTCACCTTCTCCATGGCTTCAGCGATCAGTCGGCCTATTTCCTCGTCGCCATTGGCTGATACGCGAGCCACATTCTCAATCTTTGAGATGTCATCGTCAACTTCCTGGCTCTGAGCCTTGATGCTCTCAACCACAGCTGACACGGCTTTGTCGATGCCGCGCTTGAGGTCCATAGGGTTAGCGCCTGCTGTCACATTCTTCAAGCCCACATTGATAATGGCTTGTGCGAGCACAGTAGCTGTAGTCGTGCCGTCACCGGCCTGGTCGCCGGTCTTGGATGCAACCTCCTTGACGAGCTGAGCACCCATGTTCTGGAAAGAATCCTCGAGTTCAATCTCGCGTGCCACCGTCACACCATCTTTTGTGATATGAGGAGCGCCAAATTTCTTCTCGATGATTACGTTACGTCCCTTGGGGCCAAGTGTAACCTTTACAGCATCGGCAAGAGCATCGACGCCGTTCTTAAGCTCTTCGCGAGCCTTTATATTGAATTTTATTTCTTTTGCCATGATATGTTTCTGTAATTTAAAAATTAAGAATCAAGAATTATCCTAACACTGCGAGCACATCGCTTTGACGCATGATAAGGTATTTTTCGCCCTCCAGTTCAACTTCAGTGCCGGCATATTTGCCATAAAGCACAGTGTCGTCCTCTTTAAGCACCATCTCCTCATCCTTGGTGCCATTGCCTACGGCAAGCACCTTGCCTTTGAGGGGTTTCTCCTTAGCTGTATCCGGTATGATGATACCTGCCATTGTGGTCTCTTCAGCAGCTGTCGGTTCTATAAGAACACGGTCAGCGAGCGGTTTGATATTCATAGCTCTTTATGTTTTTGGTTTATTGATTTTCGGTTATTGGCAGCGGGGTTATTCTCATTTGCCGCCCATTATAAAACATGTAAGTGGCCCATGATAAACTCATGTTCCACTTACATTATTACAAATAGTGTGCCAAAAAAGTTCAGTGCGAGAATCTATTCGCAATGATTTATTTATTTCTTGACAAGTATGTAGCTGCGTTCGGGCGCGAGCGCACCTTTCAGTTTGCCATTCTTGACTTTGAATTCCTTGCCGTATACGACATCCTTGTATGTGCCGTTTGGCAATCCGGTGGGGAGGTCCACAAAGTTTGCAGACTTGCTTATGTTGACTATTGCAGCACCCTTCTTGCCTCTGTTCACCAGGAGCACTTCACCATCTTCGCTCATCTGGACATCTTCTTTCTGACCGTTCATCGCGGTGCGGAATTTATTGACTGCCACCACCTCAGGATGTTTGAACTCATCATTGCCACGCGCACCGAGCACATTGTTGCCATAGTAATTGCTGCGTGTCGAACCGGCGGGACGGCTGAAAAATAGGGGAGTTCCATTCTGACGTGCGGTCAAGAACACCCAACCCACCCTGATTTGGTCATCTGTGAGATGCGCTGACTCATGCGCGTTTGCGTATGTGTCGTGGCTCTCTACCCATGTGGTGAGATGTTCGGGGGCTGCCGAATGATGGAAGCTCTTCAGGTCTATGCCCTTTGCACTATGCTTCTCCAATGCCTCGCGGAGCATCCAGCCATAGCTTGATGCAGTCTGCCCGAAATATTCTGCATACTCAGCCTCCGGCACATTCTTGTCTTGAAGCACCTCTCCATATACAAACAACGAGTCGTAGGGAACCGCCAACTTAACACCTTTCACGGCCTTTCGTCCGGTGGCTACATCCCAGAAGTCATTCTCCTTGACTCCTGATGCAGCATCTACAGGATCTGAATGGACGCCGATATGCTTAGCCGTGTCGTAGCGGAATCCGCGCACTCCAAGGCTCAGAAGGTCATTTACAAATTGCATGTAATATTTCTGGAAATCAGGGTTCTCAGTGTTTACATCTGGGAGTCCGCCTGAACCCCACAATGTGCATTCGAGGCGATTGTTGTAGTCGCGCACAGGTTTCAGGCCGTTGCTATGATACATTTTGTCGCATCCTCCCACTGCCTTATAGAAGTCATCAGAAACGGCATCAATATCAAAGGCCGTGTGATTGGGAAGCACATCAACTATTACCTTGATATTATATTTTGCAGCAGAGTCCATCATCTGCTTCATCTGGTCGCGTGTGCCGAGTATGTCATTGCCGATTTTCCAATCAGTTGGCTGATAGTAGTAATACCAGTTTCCCTCTGTGACATTTTCGTCAAATATCTTTTTGCCGCTCCCCTCGGGCGAATAGCATTTCTGCACGGGCGATGTCTGAATCATCGTAAATCCGGCATCGGCTATCTCCTTCATGCTGCGTGCCATTTCAGGGAAGTTCCAACTCCACGCATGAAGTATTGTCTCGGTGTTGACTGCATTGGGGTTAACTGTGACGCGGTCCTTGGCAATCGCGGGGACGCAAGCCAATGACAGGCCTAAGGTCCCTAATATAAGTTTTTTCATGTGAATGATGTAATATATTGAGTTTTACATTATTGTAAGTTCTATGTCTGGGCCGTCAGTCGTTGTGGTGAACTGAGTTTTTCATGTACCCTTACTTGATAACGGCGTTTAGGTGATAAATCGTTACAAATTTAATATTTTTTTGTAATATTATCACCAGCACTTGTTATATATGTGCATAAAAATGCTGCTAAGATATCTGTGACCAGTCCACTTCTTTCTTGAATCGGTAATTTAATTCACGACGGATAGTGTTTACACCAGCTTCAGAGAGAGGGAGTGTACCCTCGGCCATGTAGGCTTGGTCTCCCTTTATCTCGGCCAATTCAGAATGTGCGTTAAGCACACGGATTGCTGTCTGCCTTGCAAAATTAAGTATCTGGCCATCGGTGGCGAGATTGGCGATATTGAGTGCAAATGCAAGCCCACTCTGTTGGGTTCCTTCCATGTCGCCGGGTCCGCGCAATTGCATGTCGGCTTCGGAGATAAGGAAGCCGTCGGTGGTGTCGGTCATAATGGTTAGCCGCTTGCGTGTATCCGCTCCTATGTTCTGTTTCGTAACCAGTACACAATAGCTCTTGTCAGACCCACGCCCTACGCGCCCGCGAAGCTGGTGCATCTGCGACAAGCCGAACCTTTCGGCATTCTCAATCACCATCACTGTGGCGTTTGGAACATTCACACCTACCTCGATGACGGTCGTGGCCACAAGTATATGCGCCTCGCCGCTCACAAATTTCTGCATTTGGGCATCCTTGACATCCGGTTTCATCCTGCCATGCACGCAGCATACCTTATATTGCGGAAACAAGCCGGAAATCCTTTCCAATCCGGTTTCCACACTTTTCAGTTCCAACTTCGGATTTTCGGCAATAAGCGGATATACTATGTATGCCTGACGACCGGCAGCGAGCTCCCTGGCAAGCAGTTTGTTGACTTCCATACGGTTTTCGTCATATCGAAGAAGTGTCAGCACCGGCTTTCGTCCGGGGGGCAGTTCGTCGATTACCGACACATCAAGGTCGCCATATACAGTCATGGCGAGTGTGCGTGGTATCGGGGTAGCTGTCATCACAAGCACGTGAGGAGGTACTTGGCTCTTTGCCCACATCTTGGCTCTTTGCGCCACACCAAATCTGTGTTGCTCATCTATAACTACAAGTCCGAGTTCCTTAAATTGCACGGCATCCTCAATCAAGGCATGGGTGCCTACCACTATGTTGATGCTGCCGTCGAGCAGCCCCGTGTGGATTTCATGTCGTTCTTTTGCGCGTGTGCTCCCTGTGAGGAGACGAACTTGAAGTCCGATTTGTTCACCCCATGCCCGGAGTGTCTCGTAATGCTGCGTGGCGAGAATTTCCGTAGGGGCCATCAATGCACCTTGGGTGGAATTGTCGCAAGCCATCAGCATAGACATAAAAGCCACCATGGTCTTGCCAGAACCGACATCGCCTTGGAGCAGACGGTTCATCTGCCTGCCGGTGCGCATGTCATTGCGTATTTCCTTCAGCACACGCTTTTGCGCGCCGGTAAGCTCAAATGGCAGGCATTTCGAATAGAAGTTGTTGAAGTTATCGCCTATACGGCTGAATATACGTCCCACTATCTTGTGACTCCGGGCACGTGCGAACCTCAAGATGTTGAGCTGCAAATAAAACAGTTCCTCAAATTTCATGCGTTCACGCGCTTTCTGCAAGTGGGCATTGTCGGTAGGGAAATGCAGGTTTCGCAGCGCCTCTTTGAGCGACATAAGATGCATCTCCGTTATGACCTCGGGAGGCAGTGTCTCTCCTATGGTCTCAAATCCTGGCATAGATATTAGCCTGTCTGCAAGGTGCGAAAGAAAACGCGGCGAGTAGCCGGCCTTACGCATACCCTCAGTCATGCTGTATACACCCTGGAATCCGGTTACGGGACGTTGTGCATCGTATGGCGTAACTTCAGGGTGTACAAGATTGTACCCTCCTCTATATTCCGAAGGTTTGCCAAACAGTATATACTCAACACCTGTCTTGTACAAATCCTTAAGGGCATTAACCTTAGAGAACCATACTGTCTGTATAAGTCGCTCACCATCTGAAAAGAGTCCGAGCAGTCGCTTGCGGGCACCCTCTCCCTCTATCGAAAAACTTATGAATCTACCTCTCAGCTGCACATAAGGCATCTCACCGCTCAGCTCACGTATATGGTAGAACCGGCTGCGGTCAATGTGTCTGAAGGGAAATGTGTAAAGCAATTCCCTGAATGTAGATATGCCGAGTTCGGCAGCAAGCATCTTAGCTCGTTTTTCACCTACACCTTTCAGATACTTTATGTCGCTGTTGAGATAATTCATCATCTTTCCCCTTTCTCCAGTTGAAGTCTAAGAAGAGTTTCTGCCACTGCGAAGTCGGTGGGATGCGTAACTTTTATGTTGCTTGAGCTGCCGGGACTCTCCACAATCCTGATGTTCGTTGGGTCGAGTTGCTGGAAGCGCGAAGCCTCGTCGGTAAATTCCTCACCCGCCGTAACCCGAAATGCCTTATGCAATCCAGATGCAGTAAAAGTCTGCGGCGTCTGTACAATGCGAAAGCAGCTGCGGTCTACCGGCATTGAAATGCCGTTGTCATCCTCGCGCAATATCCGCAGCGAGTCTACGGCAGCCATTTGGGCAGTGGCATTGCCACGACGCGCGGCGAGTTCCCAATTCTCCGCTATCATTGCAGGAGTTATCATGGGGCGTGCCGCATCATGTATCGATACGAGTGTGTCATCGTCGTCGGGCACCGACATCATGCCGTTCATGACAGATTCAGACCTTGAGCGTCCACCCGCCCTCACATCCACCTTGATTGTAGCCAATTCGGCAGGCATGCCGAGTGCGGTTATTTGCGAGGGGAGTTCTTGAAGCATAATATCCCAGTCGTCGAAAAAGCCGGGATGCAGCACCACCTTTATACACGTATCCGGATCAGCTTTATAGTAGGCCATTACCGACCACCATAACATAGGAATCCCAAGCAGTTTCACAAACTGCTTGGGTATATCCGTACCGGCACGCCGGCCTTCGCCGGCGGCCATGATTAGTGCATATCTTTTCACGAGGATTACATGTTCATGCCGCCATCGACCTGGATCACCTGGCCGCTGACATAGCTTGACATATCTGAAGCGAGGAATGTTGCAACGTTTGCGATGTCCTCCACCTTGCCACCGCGACGCAATGGAATCTTCTGGCACCACTCGGCACGCACATCATCGGGAAGGGCAGCGGTCATAGCAGTCTCGATAAAGCCGGGAGCGATGGCATTTGCGCGGATGCCGCGTGAACCAACTTCCTGTGCGATACTCTTTGCAAGAGCGATAAGACCGGCTTTTGAAGCGGCATAATTGGCTTGTCCGGCATTGCCGTGCACACCTACCACCGAGGCCATGTTGATGATGGAACCACCTTTCTGGCGTATCATAATCGGAAGCACTGCGTGGATATAGTTGAATGCGGATTTCAAGTTTACAGCAATCACGGCATCCCACTGCTGCTCTGTCATGCGGAGCATAAGACCATCTTTGGTGATTCCTGCATTGTTGACGAGAATGTCGATGCGGCCGAAATCATCCTTAATCTGCTTCACAGTTTCCTCAGTGGATGCAAAGTCTGCTGCGTTTGAGGCATAACCCTTCACCTTTACGCCAAGGGCAGCTATCTCTTCCTCAGTCTTCTTGCCATTTTCGTCTATCACGAGGTCGGTAAATGCTATGTTGGCTCCTTCAGAAGCAAACTTAAGTGCAATTTCTTTACCAATGCCGCGTGCAGCACCTGTAATCACTGCAACTTTTCCTTCAAGTAATTTCATGACTTATCTTATATTTTGTTTTTATTCTTACGATATTTAGTTTTATACATCCTTTATCACTCCCTTTTCTTCACCCCATAGAGTATCATGTCGGCAATCATGCGCGACATGTCGCTCTTATCTATGCCGTATTCGGTAAGGCTATTGCGGATGTATGGCACATCGAAACCCTGAATCGAATTGGTTATCACGATAGCCCACTCCTTTATGCTCGGCACCTCAAACACCCCCAATGCAACACCCTCGTGGAGTATGTGCATGAGCAATTTAATCTCCTTCTTTGAGATAACTGTTCTTGCTCGGTCCACTTTGCGCACATCACGGAAAAAACCGGCTCGCAATGAGCCGTTGCGCGATACAATCTCGCGCATGGTTTCCATGCGGGTATGCACAAATTCACGCAGCTTCTGCTCGGGCGATATGGTTTGTTTTACTATCTCTTCCAGATTGCTGAGCAAGTCCACACTTTCGCTCTCTATAACGGCGTTAAATATGTCGCGCTTGCTTTTGAAATAGGTGTAGATGGTGCGTCGCCCCTTGTCGGAGGCGGCAGCAATATCGTTCATAGTGGTGTTCTCCACTCCCTTGCGGGCAAATAATGAACGGGCTACTTCTATAAATCTGTCGCGTGTCTTCTTAACCATATCAAATGCAAAATTAACAAAAAAATTTTAATTGTTTGCAGTCTGCCGACTTTTGCATTTATCTTTACGCCGTTTTTTGAAAGCAATTTGCGTTATTTGCATGTATCTTCTTCTCTCGCACGATAGGAGATTACATCATTTGTTGGAGGTGTTGTAGAATTTGCAGTATTCAGTAATCGGGCAGTTCAGACAATCCGGGCGACGTGCTTTGCATATATATCTGCCATGAAGTATAAGCCAATGGTGCGCTTTGGGTATCAAGTCAGCATCGATATATTTCACGAGCGTCTTTTCTGTCTGCAAGGGGTTGCGTGAATTGTTGGTGAGCCCTATCCTGTTGCTCACCCTGAATACGTGTGTATCTACCGCCATGGCGCTCTCATTCCACACCACCGCAAGCATCACATTGGCAGTCTTGCGTCCCACCCCGGGCAATTTCATGAGGTCATCTATGTCGCGAGGCACCTCCCCTCCGTAAGACTCCTCGAGCATCCTTGCAGCTTTTAGCAGCGACCTTGTCTTATTGTTGGGAAAGGTGACCGATTTAATATATTCATAAACCTCCTCTTCGGTTGAAGCTGCAAGGTCGGCAGGCTCCGGAAATCGCTCAAACAGGGCAGGCGTCACCATATTGATGCGCTTGTCAGTGCATTGCGCCGAAAGTATCACTGCCAATAAAAGATGAAACGGAGTGTCGTAATGCAACTCCGTTTTCGGATCGGGCATAGTCTGGCTGAACACCTTGACTATGCCCTCATATCTTTGCTTTATTGTCATACGCTTAAAATTGCTCAATGAGCTGACTCAAATTCACGCAGGAATCTTACATCATTTTCAGAGAACATGCGCAGGTCTTTAACCTTATACTTAAGGTTAGTGATTCTCTCTATGCCCATGCCGAATGCATAACCTGAATACACATCGGGGTCTATACCGCAAGCCTTGAGCACATTCGGGTCGACCATTCCGCAGCCGAGGATTTCCACCCAGCCTGTACCCTTGCAGAACGCGCATCCCTTACCGCCGCAGATGTCGCAGCTGATGTCCATTTCAGCCGAAGGTTCGGTAAATGGGAAATAGGAGGGGCGAAGTCTAATCTTGGTCTGCGGGCCAAACATCTGGCGTGCAAATGTCAGGAGCACCTGTTTAAGGTCGGCAAACGACACGTTTTTGTCGATATAAAGGCCTTCCACCTGATGAAAGAAGCAGTGGGCGCGGGCTGAGATAGCTTCATTGCGATATACACGGCCGGGGCAGACTATTCGGATAGGAGGCTGTGCATGCTCCATTACGCGAGTCTGCACTGACGATGTGTGGGTACGAAGCAATATGTCAGACGGATTGCGCGAGATGAAGAAAGTGTCCTGCATGTCGCGAGCAGGATGGTCAGGAGGGAAGTTCAGGCTCTCAAACACGTGCCAGTCATCTTCTACTTCAGGGCCTTCGGCAATTGTGAAACCCATGCTGGCAAATATGCTGAGCATTTCATTTTTAACCAACGACAATGGATGCCGAGTGCCGACACAGCCCGGTGTGGCGGTGCGTGTCAAATCCAGCTCCTCAAGTCCGGGGTCTTCTGCCGTGGCA
>CAJTYC010000085.1 GCA_910584185.1 uncultured Muribaculaceae bacterium | reverse complement strand
AGCCAAGCACTTCAAACGTCTCAAGCCTGCGACCCCTATGGGCAAAATTTTTATGAGACGGACTCTTAATATAATAATGACACAAACTTGGTTGTGTACATAAATGTGTACACAAATTTGTTATACTATTGAAAAAGTATTATATTTGCAAAAATAAAAATTTAAAGAGATGGAAGCTTTATCAGTAAGGGATTATCGTAATAATCTGGCGGCATCGTTCGCCCGCGCAGATCAGGGAGAGCGAGTGTTGATACGTCGCAAAAACAACATCTATGCCCTCGTGAGCATTGGCAAGGAGGACTTGATGCTTACTCCGGAATTGGAAAAGAGAATAGAGGAGGCAAGAAACGAATGCAGAAATGGAAACTGCGTAAAGTGTTCCACTAAAGAAGAACTCCGCTCTTTTCTTGACTCGCTGTGATGTATACGCTTGAATTTGACCCCAAGGTCAAGAAAGTTATGTCCAAATGGAAAAAGTCTAATCCCAATTTATTTAAGAAACTTGGGAAAGTGCTTGAGTCCATTATGGAGAATCCACGGTTTGGCATTGGACATCCTGAACCCTTGGTTGGGGGTGGTGATATTACATGGTCGCGCCACATAACAAAGCACGACAGAATCATCTACGACATCTACGATGATATGATTGAAGTCCTCGTTATTGAATTGGAAGGACACTATGATGACAAGTGACGCGAATCGTCACAACCCTCGTTGTCATCCATCAGGCGCCGCCGACGACCAGAATGCTATTGAGCCGTGAGCGAGTCGCGATAGGTGCGGCGCATTATCTCGGAGGCTACCGTGCTGCGGTAGTGCGTGCGGTCGTAGAAGTTGCCGGGCGTGCGGCGCATCGGTTCCAGTAAGGCGCTATAGTCATACACCCTCTCCGGTCCGAATATAGCTTTAAGCATTCTCAATGCCTCCTTGTTAGTATACTTGCCGTCGAGACTCGGGCCTATTACAACCTTGTAATCAGTACCCTCGCTTGCAAGTCTGGCGGCTATATGGATTGCATCCTCTATATTGCTTGGCCTGATTTTTCCATTCAACTCCTCTAGCTTCTCCTCAAGAAATTTCGTGTGTCCGTAACGCTGCATATATCCCAAAGGATTGTTGTCAAGTTCGCGGTCGGCTTTAGGATGGTATTCCTCATTGCGAAGCATATCTATGCGCATGGTGACGGTGTCGAGCTGAAGCATCGGGCCAATCTGTACAGACCTGCCCACTGCATTCGACGTGATGTAGTTGCGCAAAAGTTCCCTGTTATAAAAACTCTTCAACATAAACCAATGGTAACCAAGACGACTCCGCTCGGGGTCAATCTTCCAATGGTCGATAAACGAAGGCGCTTCTATATCATAAAACGATAATATCTCTGGCGACAACACTATCAAGGCATTCTTGATATGGGCGCCACGCCTTACTACATACTCCATCTTAAGCCGCATGGAATGCAGCGTCTCTGATGACGAATCCAGATGTATGCCACTCGAACCTTCAGGCAGGTAACGCATCCATTCGTCAAGCCTGTAATACTTGCTGAGCGACGAACCGAATATGAACGAATCATAATGCAGCGAGTCAAGATTGCGGTCGAAATTGTCAATCACCAACACGCCCTTATTCACTCCGGGGCTGATACGCCCGTCGGGATAATAGTCATCATAGTCGCGCACCACCTTAAAAGGGTCAACAAACAGATACACTCCGGCCAACAGCGCAATCGGAGGTAGCGCGGCCAATGCCAATCTCTTTATGAAACGGTTTACCTGATTCATGCCTTAATAAAATCAGAATTGAAAATAAATGAACGGCATCTCAGAATATCCGCTCGTGAGCACCAATATTATGCAGAGCCAATATAATCCGTAACGCTTCCATATGGATTTGGGCATACGCTCCAGAGGAAATGCGAGCCGGCGCGAACGCCATTCCAATACAAACAGTATCACGATGAACCCCCAAAGATAGTTGCGGACCACAAAGATCGTGGCAGGCTCATACACCAGCGAAGCAACAAGTAAGCCAATTCCGATAAACGCTATGAACCATTGAATTGCAAGCTTTAAAGACATCCTAATCTTTCGCCATGCAAATATTGTAGCAGACCCGAGTGTTGCCAAAATCAGCAGCGGTCCGACACATTGCTTGGTGATGCTAAAGGCCTCCATTATGCTTGGACTCAGAAACAGCACGTAACCAATCGCCGTAAGAAAGAGTGTCGTGGGTATACCGTACGAATGGTTCGCAGTTCTGCGTTTGTGCTTTGCTGCAAGTCTGTAGGTCATCATTACGATTCCCCAGTAGAATCCCCATGCCACAAAGTGCATGTGTGCACCGTGCCAAAGACCGGAAAGAATGAAAACCGTGAGGATGTTTAAAATGGCTCGTGCACTACCTCTGCGCGAACCTCCCAATGTCAATGGAAAGTAGACATAATCTCTAAACCATGTCATCAGTGAAAGATTCCATCGTTGCCAGAATTCGTTAACGTTACCGGCGAAATAGGGGTAGCGGAAATTTTCACAAAGCTTTATGTCAAGACACCGCGCTGCCCCTATCGCAATGTCGCAATAGCCTGAAAAGTCGCAATATATCTGTATTCCAAAGAATATAATGGTCAATGTGGCAGCCACTGCCGACGATGATGCCTCCGGCATGTATTGGCTCACCACGAATCCGCAGGGGTCAGCTATCACCATCTTCTTGAGCAGTCCCCACAAGATGCGACGGAGTCCTTGCACCTGATCGTGATATCGCCACTCCGCCGTCCGTTTGAACTGCGGAAGCAGCGACGAGGCTTTCTCGATAGGTCCGGCCACCAATTGCGGAAAGAAACTGACGAAGAGCGCGAAGTCCACATAATTGCTCTCTGCGTTGACCCTCTTCTTATATACATCCACTGCATAGCCGATAAGCTGAAAGGTGAAAAATGATACACCAATAGGCACTATGATGCTGAGCACGGGTAAGCTAAGGTCGGGAAAAAATAACCCGGCCACGCGCACGAACTGGGCGCTGAAAAAGTCAAGATACTTGAATGTAATGAGCACCCCGATATTGAAGCATACACTGATCGTTGTCCAGAGTTTGTGGTGACTCCGCCTTGAGCCGAGCGCCAACAGATAAGTCACGGTGATGCTCGAAAGAATCAGCGATACAAAACGCCAGTCCCACCAACCGTAGAAGAAAAGGCTGCCCGCAAGCAGAAACACGTTCCTCGCCCGATGCCCGAAACGGTTCAGCCACCAGTAGCACACATATATACATGTGAAAAATATGAAGAATGTAAGCGAATGAAAATTCATAGTGTAGGCAATGCACGCATGGGCGCTTCACACGCTCATGTCGATTTGCAGCTGCAAAATTACTAAAAATTATGCGAATCCGGATTTTTTTGACTATTTTTGCTTATGAATCATGTTTTGAACACACAGTAATGAGTATAATAGTAGATTACAATAAGGTGGAGGTGGACCGTGCGGAGCGCATGGTGCTCCATGATGTAACTTTCCGCATAGGGGAGGGGGAGTTCTGCTACCTGGTGGGCAGAGTGGGCAGCGGCAAGAGCTCGCTCATGAAGACCATGTATGCCGACGTGCCGGTGTCGCAGGGTGAAAAGGCAGAGGTGCTCGGTTTCGACCTCCTTAATATAAAGAAGAAACAGGTGCCTTATCTGCGGTGTGCCATGGGCATAGTGTTTCAGGACTTCCAGCTCCTTCAGGACCGTTCGGCTGTCGACAACCTCCGATTCGTGCTCCGCGCCACCGGCTGGAAGTCGAAAGATGAGATGGAAAAGCGCATCGACGAGGTGCTCAAGGCCGTGGGCATGGAGAACAAGGGCTATAAGATGCCCCATGAGTTGAGTGGCGGCGAGCAGCAGCGCATTGTGATAGCCCGCGCCTTGCTCAACAGCCCGAAGCTGATACTTGCCGACGAGCCCACAGGTAACCTCGACCCTCAGACCGGTTACAATATAGTGAAGCTATTGCATCAGCTCGCCGACAAAGGCACCGCGATTCTGATGGCCACGCACAACCTCCAGATGGTGGAGGATTTTCCCGCCCGTGTGCTCCGATGCGAAGACAAAAAACTCATAGACGCGTAAAAGATGTGCAATAAAATAAGAAGTTGTGCGCGATTGAGGGCATAACTTTTGTTTTATTGCGAAATTCGCATTATATTTGTGCCATAAAGTGTGGGCAAACCCCGTTTGGCACCACTTCTGCAATTGAAATTTAATAACAAAATAAGCTAATACCACAAAAATTCGCTTAAAATGGCAGAAAAAAAAGAAAATTTGTTCGACATGTTCCCGCCAGTCTCCACAGAAGAGTGGATGGCGAAGATCACAGCCGACCTTAAGGGCGCACCGTTTGATAAGAAACTCGTGTGGCGCACCAACGAAGGCTTCAACGTGCAGCCTTTCTATCGTCGCGATGACATCAAGGACCTCCCGGCCCTCGGCACATTGCCCGGTGAATTCCCCTATCTGCGCGGCACGCGCGATAACAATGACTGGCTCGTGCGTCAGGAAGTTATCGGCGATACCGCAGCCGAACTCAATGACCACGCTCTCCATATCCTCAACCGTGGTGTGGAATCGCTCGGCATAAAGCTCGGCAAGGATGTGAAGGCCGCTGACCTCGCCACCGTGCTCAAGGGCATAGACCTCGCCAAGGTGGAAATCAACATCACATGCTGCCCCGGCTGTGCCGTGGAGGTGGCCACCGAACTTGTCAAACTCATAGAGGCTGCCGGCGCCGTTGACACATTCCGCGGTTCCGTGGCCTACAACCCATTCAAGCGTCTTCTCCGTCATGGCCTCGAATTCCCCAAGGATGCCGTAGCCGAAGGCAAGGCTGTATATGAGGCTGTAAAGGCTGTCAAGGGACTTCGCTGCTTCCCCGTAGACAGCTTCCTCTTCAACAATGCCGGCGCTTACATCACTCAGGAACTCGGCTATGCCCTCGCTTGGGGTGCCGAATGGCTCGACATGATGACCGAGGCCGGACTCTCAGTAGAAGAAGTGGCTTGCCGCATCAAGTTCAATATGGGCATTTCGTCCAACTATTTCATGGAGCTTGCAAAGTTCCGCGCTGCCCGCATGCTTTGGGCTGAAATAGTGAAGGCTTACAATCCTGCTTGCGAATGCGCATGCAAGATGTGCGTTCACGCCGTGACAAGCGAGTTCAACCAGACTCTCTTTGACTCTCACGTCAACCTGCTCCGCTCCATGACAGAGACCATGAGCGCAGCCCTCGCCGGCGTTGACTCTATCGAGACCCTGCCGTTCGACCGTTGCTACAAGCGTCCCGACGAGTTCAGCGAGCGCATCGCACGCAACCAGCAGATTATGCTCCGCGAGGAGTCGCACCTCGACAAGGTGGTAGACCCCGCCGGTGGTTCCTATTATATCGAGACTCTCACCGCCTCTATCGCCGCACAGGCATGGAAGGTATTCAACGAAGTGGAAGATAACGGCGGTTTCGCTGCAATGCTCCGCAAGGGTGAAATTCAGGGCAAGGTGAACGAGAGCGGTGTGAAGCGTCACCTCGATGTGGCTCGCCGCAAGGAGAGCCTGCTCGGCACCAACCAGTTCCCCAACTTCAATGAGATGGCCCTCGACAAACTCGGCGAATGCTCTTGCAAGTGCTCATGCGGTTGCGCTTCTGAAGCTCCCGCTGACGGCGCTGTGCAGTATCTCAACTTCGACCGTGCTGCAAGCCAGTTCGAACAGCTCCGCCTCGACACCGAGCGTGCTGCAAACCGTCCGAAGGTGTTCATGCTCACCATCGGCAATCTCGCCATGCGCCTCGCACGCGCTCAGTTCTCCAGCAACTTCTTCGGTTGCGCAGGCTATGAAATCATCGACAACATCGGTTTCGAGACCGTCAAGGAGGGTATCGACGCTGCCATGGCCAAGGAGGCCGACATCGTGGTGCTCTGCTCAAGCGATGACGAATACGCCCAGTTTGCCCCCGAAGCATTCAAGGAACTCAACGGACGCGCACTCTTCGTGGTGGCCGGCGCTCCGGCTTGCATGGACGAGCTCAAGGCTCAGGGCATCGAAAGCTTCATCCACGTGAAATGCAATGTGCTCGACACTCTCGTAGATTTCAATGCTAAACTCCTCAAATAATCGAATTATACCATGAGACCTGATTTTAAAGAAATAGATATCACAAAGATTACGGCTCCCGCAAGCCATAAACCGGCTCAGGGTGAGGAGTGGATGACTGCCGAACTCATACCCGTCAAGCCTATATACACTAAAGAAGACCTTGAAGGCATGGAGCACCTCGACTATGTGTCGGGTCTGCCTCCGTTCCTGCGTGGCCCTTACAGCGCCATGTATCCTATGCGCCCTTGGACTATCCGCCAGTATGCCGGATTCTCCACCGCTGCGGAGTCCAACGCCTTCTATCGCCGCAACCTCGCTTCCGGTCAGAAGGGTCTGTCGGTCGCTTTCGACCTCCCCACTCACCGTGGCTATGACGCCGACCACGAACGTGTGGTAGGTGACGTAGGTAAGGCAGGTGTCTCTATCTGCTCTATCGAGGATATGAAGGTGCTCTTCGACGGTATACCATTGAACAAGATGTCGGTGTCAATGACCATGAACGGTGCTGTGCTCCCCGTGCTCGCTTTCTATATCAACGCGGGCCTCGAACAGGGCGCGAAGCTCGACGAAATGGCTGGTACCATCCAGAACGACATCCTCAAGGAGTTCATGGTGCGCAACACCTATATCTATCCCCCGGCATTCTCGATGAAGATTATCGCCGACATTTTCGAGTATACCTCGAAAAATATGCCCAAGTTCAACTCTATCTCAATCTCCGGCTATCACATGCAGGAGGCTGGCGCTACCGCCGATATCGAGTTGGCTTACACATTGGCCGACGGTCTCGAGTATCTCCGCGCCGGTGTGAATGCAGGTATGGATATCGACTCGTTCGCTCCCCGCTTGTCATTCTTCTGGGGTATCTCTATGAACTATTTCATGGAGATCGCCAAGATGCGTGCAGCACGTATGCTTTGGGCAAGAATCGTGAAGCAGTTCAACCCCAAGAACCCCAAGTCGCTCGCTCTGCGCACTCACTGCCAGACTTCCGGTTGGTCGCTCACCGAGCAAGATCCCTTCAACAATGTGGGCCGTACCTGCGTTGAGGCTATGGGCGCTGTGCTCGGACACACTCAGTCGCTCCATACCAACGCTCTCGACGAGGCTATCGCTCTTCCCACCGACTTCTCCGCTCGTATCGCGCGTAACACGCAGATCTATATCCAGGAGGAGACATACGTGTGCAAGCAGATCGACCCGTGGGGCGGTTCTTACTATGTGGAGAGCCTGACCAACGAGATTGCTCACCGCGCTTGGGAGCATATCCAGGAAATCGAGAAGCTCGGCGGTATGGCCAAGGCTATCGAGACCGGTCTGCCTAAGCTCAAGATTGAGGAGGCTGCAGCACGCACTCAGGCTCACATCGACTCCGGCAAGCAGACTATTGTCGGTATCAACAAGTTCCGTCTCGACCATGAAGATCCCATCGATATCCTCGAGGTGGACAACACTGAGGTGCGTAAGGAGCAATGTGCACGTCTCGAAGACCTCCGCAAGGATCGCGATGAAGAGGCTGTAAAGAAAGCTCTCGAGGCAATCACCGAGGCTGTGAAGGACCCCAGCAAGGGCAACCTGCTCGACCTCGCAGTCAAGGCTGCCGGCCTCCGCGCTTCTTTGGGTGAGATTTCTGATGCCTGCGAAGCTGTCGTGGGTCGTTATAAAGCTGTCATCAAAACTATCTCTGGAGTGTATAGCAACGAAGAAAAGGGTGATCCCGAATTTGAGGAAGCCCGCCGCATGGTGGCTGACTTCGCAGCCCGCGAAGGCCGTCAGCCTCGTATCATGATTGCAAAGATGGGTCAGGACGGTCACGACCGTGGCGCCAAGGTGGTCGCTACAGGTTATGCCGACTGCGGTTTCGACGTGGATATGGGACCCCTCTTCCAGACTCCCGCTGAGGCTGCCCGTCAGGCAGTGGAGAACGATGTGCATATCCTCGGTGTGTCATCGCTCGCAGCAGGTCACAAGACTCTCATCCCGCAGGTGATCGACGAACTCAAGAAGCTCGGCCGTGAGGACATCCTCGTCACTGCAGGTGGTGTGATTCCGGCTCAGGACTATGACTTCCTCTACAAGGCAGGCGTATGCGCAATCTTCGGCCCCGGCACACGCATCCCCAAGAGCGCAATAGAGATGGTACGCATCCTCAACGAGCAGCGCGCCGACTAATCTCCTGCACATAACCCATCCTTATTATGAGATGGGTTCTAAATATAGACAGGCATTCTCCCAATGAGAATGCCTGTCTTCGTGTATCAAAGTAGTTAGTTCGTATGTTTGCACTCGCAAAGCCAACTGACGGCACCGTGTGAAAACATACGGCCTAAAAGTGAGTGCAAAAAAGAATAGCTGAGTTACAATATCTGTACTTTATTTCACGTATTATAGTTAAGCAGTAATTTGCAGATAAATCAATATACCAACAACAAATTACCTTTCATTTTAGAAAATGACTGTGCAAGATAACGACAAACCTCTATACGAACTTGACGACGCACCCCTTTACGCTATCCCCGATGAAATCGAGCCTTTAGATACATCCGCTCACGATTCAGACGAAGATGCTGAGGAAGAAGATTATGAAGATGAAGAGGAGGATGAGGAAGAGGATGAAGAGGCGGAAGCGAACAATGAACCTGACGCAAAGAAGGTGAAGCGTCCCTCGCCCATAGGCATTATGTTCAAGACTATGTTAGGACCGATGGAAGGGTGGAAGGAGCTTAAGCGTGCACGTCTATCCACCGATGAGTTCGCTCAGCGATGCTACTATCCGATGATTGCGCTTGCCGCAATATCGGAAGGTGCAATGATATTCTACGAGGCCAATATAACGATTGGCGACTGGGCAAAAACCGCGCTCTCCACTTTTATCACTTTCTTCTTCGGCTATTTCACAGTGCTTTTCTTGGGGAGCTTTGTCTTGCCTAAGAAGTCGCGTGACGTGCTCAAAAAAGATGTGGGTAAGCAATTCGTAATGCTCGCCATGTCAACGCTCGCCCTCTTTTGGTCTGCGATATGCCTATTTCCTATGCTTGAGCCGGTGCTCGTATTCTTGCCGCTCTGGACTATCTATATAGTCTTTAAGGGAGTGCGTAGACTCCGCGTGCCACAAGAAGTGCAAAGCTCTACCACAGGCCTGCTATGCATGCTGATAATCGGAGTGCCGGTGCTATGGAACTGGATAATGACCGAACTCCTGTTAAAATAAAAAACATCGCTAAGCAAGATGTGTTTTCGCGTATGGAAAACAGAGATAACTCAATCTAATCGATTAGGTGTATATCAGCGCTTTACGCCGTTGCGAATTTCGTTCTATCTTTTTCAATTTCTATCAAATTTCGCAAAAAGTACACTTTTAGTACACCTTTATGACGGCTATCCCGTCCTCTATACCACCGGGTCAATGAAACGTGGATTTAGTGGTGGCCATCGTGAGGTATCCCGGTGGCTTTTCTAAATTTCCCGTTGACAAAATCAAATTATGTCAAAAATTTTACGTAAACTTGGGATAGAAAATAAGGAATTTATCACCAATTTTCATAGTCTGATTTTGAGGAGATTATATTTTTTGAACCGCTGATGATATGCGGTTATTTGCAGCTTTTTTCTTATTCAGTCGCCCACCGTGGCGCACCCCGGAAATAAACGATGGTAACACACGTG
>CAJTYC010000084.1 GCA_910584185.1 uncultured Muribaculaceae bacterium | reverse complement strand
TTGGGACGTATCGTTTTCGATGGAGTCGTTAGTCTCCACTACAGGTTTTGACAGTTGGTAGAGCAGGCTGTCGCGCATCGAGGCGAAGCGAAGCGTGAGGTTGGTCAACGTGTCGTTCTGCCCTTGCGAGATTTCAAGATAGGCTTCCGGCCTGTATTCGTAGTTCAACTTCGTAATCTTATCCTCAAGGCCTTGGCTAAGCCGAATCACTGTGGTCGAATCCTTGGCTTTTGCCATGCTGTCGGTATAATGCTTTGTAAGCTCCACACTCTTATGGTACAGCTGGTCAGCCTCAATCTCCAGTTGCGATGTCTCTTTGTGCCGACATGCAACCGTTATTTGTATAACAGACATTGCCAGCAACCAGCTTGCCGCTTGTCCGGACATTCTTATTTTGTTCATCTCTCTAATCGTTTTCTACTTTACTGAAGCATTGACAGTATCTTTCTCCTCCTTATGCTTTATATAATTATTCCAATTATCTTTCTGCTTCTTGCGCGACTTTATGGCAGAGATGCCGGTGAGCCGCTTGAGCATCAGCAATAACCGGTTGCCCAATTGGAAGTTCTTGCGGAGCTCAGACTTTGTCTTGCCGCTTCCGAGTTTTTTGTCAGGGTCCTGCATAAGCCTTATGCCTTTGCGGTCTATGTGGTCTACACGCGCCATAAGGTCTTGCACCTCAGCCGGTATTGCAGGCGCCCATGCCGGCTGCACTATCTCTATCTCATCCTTGTCAAACTTGTGGTCTTCCCAGCGTCGGGCCTCTTTTGTGGTTATGTACTCGCGGTCGAGCAAGTAGACTTCCGCATTTGTGGTGACGTAATATGGTTGATCGGGCTTGTTGAAGCGGAACATAATGCGCCCCCTCCCGTTGGATTCTATCAGAAAAGAATAGCTTGAAAGGTCTGACGGCTGGAGATAATTACCGAGCACATTGTCATAGTCAAAGCGAATCTTGAACTTGTCGAAATCAATCTTGCGGTTGAAAAATGTTTTCATCTGTGGCACCCAGCTCCGACAGGTGGTGTCGGCGAGCACGTTCACCCATACCGACATGCGGTCATCTTTTCTGGTCCATATCTCAGACGCACTGTATTTGCCATGCACTGTGTCGACAACTGAAGGCATGGCGAGAATGTGCTTGGGAATACCGGTGGTGTTGGGCACTCCTACCCAGTCAGACCATGTGAAGTGATGGTTGCAAATGTCGCTTACGGAGTCAAGGCCTACATCGTCAGTGAATCTGTAATATGAGCTGCACTTTAGCATCCTCGGGTTCTTCCACCCCTTGAATCTCGATTTGGGGTCTTGCGGAAGCATGAAGTCGACCATCTTCTCGCGAAACATGAATATAGTGTCGCTATAAGTGGTCAGACTTGAATACTCACGCATGTATGCCAACAGGTGAAGCACATTGTGCTTGCGGGTCTCCACCACAACCTCAGGCAGCTGCCGGTAACGCGGCGTGGCACCGATAGCAACTATCCCACCCGCAAATGTGCAGGTGAGTAGAAGCGGTAACGTGCGGTATGCCAGAACTGTTTTCACAGTCGAGTTGTGTTATTGTTTATTTGACAGTCAAGATTTCAATTTCTCCTTGAGGTAGTGGCCGGTGTAAGATGTTTCGCATTTGGCCAACTCTTCGGGCGTTCCGGCTGTGACGATTTCGCCGCCGGCTTCGCCTCCTTCCGGCCCTATGTCGATTACCCAATCGGCTGATTTCACTATGTCCATATTATGCTCGATTATCAGCACTGTGTTGCCGTTGTCTACAAGTCTGTTAAGTGACTTCAACAGCACCGAGATGTCGTGGAAGTGGAGTCCTGTAGTCGGCTCGTCAAATATGAAGAGTGTGCCTTGCTGCTTCTCCTGGGCAATGAAATATGCCAATTTCACGCGTTGGTTCTCACCGCCGGAGAGCGTTGACGATGATTGGCCAAGCTTTATGTATCCCAAGCCTACATCTTGCAACGGTTTCAGCTTGCTGATGATCTTTTTCTCTTGCGTGCCATTCACTTCGCCCAAAAAGTCAATGGCTTGGTTTACTGTCATATTGAGGAAGTCATGTATGTTCTTGCCGCGATATTCCACATCGAGCACTTCCTGCTTGAATCGCTTGCCGTGACATGACTCGCACTCCACCTGTATATCGGCCATAAACTGCATAGGGATAGTGATGGTGCCCTCTCCCTTGCACTCTTCGCAGCGGCCTCCGTCTGTATTGAACGAGAAATAGGCCGGTGTGAAGCCCATCTGCTTCGACAGCTGCTGGTCGGCAAATAGCTTGCGTATCTCATCGTAGGCCTTCAGGTAGGTGGCGGGGTTGCTGCGCGAAGATGTGCCGATAGGATTCTGGTCAATCATCTCCACCCCCTTTATCGCCCTGATGTCGCCCGTGAGCGCACGGTGGGTGCCCGGCACTCCGACCGGCTCGCCAAGCTCGCGCATAAGTGCTTTATATAGCACTTCTTTTACAAGTGAGGACTTTCCGGAACCGCTCACTCCGGTCACAACGGTCATCACCTCGAGTGGGAACGTCACGTCGATATCCTTCAAGTTGTTTTGTGCGGCTCCCTCCACTTTAACGCTCTTTTTCCAGGCGCGTCTACGTTTCGGCACTTCGATGCAACGGTCGCCCCGGAGATAGTCTACGGTGTATGAGTTGTGTGGTTTGCCGTCGGTGAGCACTTCGTTGAGGTTGCCTTCGAGCACCACGGTGCCGCCGTTGCGCCCGGCGTCCTTGCCTATGTCCACAATCTCGTCGGCGGCCCGCATTATGTCTTCATCATGTTCGACCACCACAACGGTGTTGCCAATCTGCTGCAGGCGGCGCAGCACATGTATCAGTTTCTCGGTGTCGCGGGAGTGGAGTCCGATGCTCGGTTCGTCGAGTATATATAATGAGCCGACCAACGCGCTGCCGAGCGATGTGGCAAGGTTGATACGCTGGCTCTCGCCGCCCGATAGGGTGGAACTCAGCCGGTCGAGCGTCAAGTAGGAGAGGCCCACTTCGTTCAGAAATCCGAGGCGTTGGCGTATTTCCGTGAGTAGCCTTGCGGCTATCTTTTCTTCGGAGGCGGTCAGCTTTAGCCCGTCAAAAAAATGTTGGAGCTCGCTCACCGGCATCTTTACGAGTTCGGTGATGCTTCGCCCTCCCACTTTCACATAGCCGGCTTCCTTGCGGAGTCGCGAGCCTCCGCATTCGGGGCAACGGGTCTTGCCGCGATAGCGGGCTTTCAGAACGCGAAACTGTATCTTGTCCATACGTGTGTCGAGCCAGCGGAAGAACCCGTCGATACCCTCCCAGTGGCTGTTGCCATGCCACAAGAAGTCGAGTTGTTGCTCCGAGAGCTGGTTATAGGGTGTGTGGATTGGAAAGTTGAAGCGAGGCGCCAAGTGTATGAGCCGTTTTTTCCATTCGCCCATCGTCTCGCCATTCCAGCATTTCACTGCATTCTGATATATGGAGAGTGTCTTGTTGGGCACCACCAAGTCTTCGCTCACACCGAGCACCTGGCCGAACCCCTCGCACTTCGGGCACGCGCCGTAGGGATTGTTGAAGTTGAACATCATGTCGCTCGGCTCCATGAAGTCTATGCCGTCGGCAGAGAATTTGCGAGAGAAGAGGTGTTCGTGCGCACCGTGGCTCTCCCACACTTTGACAATTGCCTCGTCGCGACCTTCGAAATATGCTGTCTCCACGGAGTCTGTGAGGCGCGACACTGTGTCTTTGTCGTCGCTTACGCTCAGACGGTCTATCAGGAGTCGATACCCATCGGTGTCGATATCTTGACCGGAAGCCAACAGGTCAGATATCATTATGAACTCACCCTCGTGTTCGAGTCGCGAGTATCCTTGTTTCTGGAGTATGTCGAGATGTTGGGCGGCGGTGCGTCCGGCAGGGATTATCAAGCGTGTGAGCACGGCAAACCGTGTGCCTTCTTTATATGAAAGCACTGTGCGCACTATATCCTCTATGCCATGTTTGCGCACCTCCTCTCCGCTCACCGGCGAGATGGTACGGCCTATGCGTGCGTAGAGCATACGCAGGTAGTCGTAGATCTCGGTGGAGGTCCCCACTGTGCTTCGAGGGTTACGCGTATTGACTTTCTGCTCCACAGCTATGGCCGGAGGCAAACCCTTCACGTAGTCGCATTCAGGTTTGGCCATGCGGCCGAGAAATTGACGGGCGTAGGCCGACAGGCTCTCCACATAGCGTCGTTGCCCTTCGGCATAGAGCGTGTCGAAGGCAAGGCTCGATTTGCCCGAACCGCTCACACCGGTCATCACGATAAATTTGCCCAAGGGAAGCTCCAGGTCAACGTTCTTAAGGTTGTTGACCCTCGCACCCTTGATGCTGATATATCTTTGTTTGTTATCTTTGTCGGCCTTGGCCTTGGAGGGCAATGTGGCCGTTTGATTCTTGTCCTGCATAATATAAAGTAACGGCAAAAGTAAGGCCAAACCAAACTTTTGCCGTTATTTTTAACGATATTTCACGTTTAATACCCCACCATTTTTTGTGAAGTGGCAGACTAAGCATACGTCGGCGGCGCCTCCTTTCCCCCAGTCGCGATGCAACGTGTCTTGACGGCGCGAAGCCACTGGGAGAGAGGAGCCTCCAGCGACGACCATAGCGAACCACGATGCTTCGCGCACTGGGGAAAAGGAGGCACCGCCGACGTATAAAACCATGAAACTGCGAGTGCTGAATTGTTATTTCAGCTCCGAAAGGCAAGCGTCAAGGGCTGCGGTAATCGCGGCCTTGTCCATGTTGCGGCCTATGAATACTAGCTTTTCCATGCGGTCGCCATATTTCTCATCCCAGTCGCGCATCAGGTCGGGGTTGCGGGCCATAAGGATATCGAGGTCTTCTACAGGTGCCGTGGCATACCAGCGTCCCGCCTCTTGCAGTTGCTTTTGGGAGCCGGCCTGCTCAAAGAGATATGACATATCGGTGTTCTCCTCAAAATAGCATACACCCTTACATCTGATTACACTTTTTGGCCATTGTTTCATGCAGAACCAATCGAATTTGTTGAGCGAAAATGGTTTGCGGTTATAATATACGAATGTGCCTATGCCATATTCCTCAGCTTCCCCTTCACCGTGGTGGTGATGATGACAACAGCAGTGGCCATGCTCATGGTCGCAATGCGAATGGTCTTCATGCTCATGTTCATGCTCATGTTCATGCTCATGTTCATGCTCATGTTCATGGTCATGGTGATGATCTTCCACTTCATCGAGAGGCTTTTCTATCTCTTTTACCCAAGTGGCTGATGTCGACACTTTCTCGAAGTCAAAGTTGTCGGTGTCGAGCAATTTGTCAAGGGGCACGTCGCAATAGTCGCAGTCTATTATTTCGGCAGTGGGTTGAAGTGCGCGCACCACTGCCTTGATTTTTGAAGCCTCCTCACCTGACACTTCCGATATCTTGTTAAGCAAAATCACATTGCAAAACTCTATCTGTTGGATCACGAGGTTCTCAATATCTTCTTCATCGAGGTTTTCGCGTTGCAGGGCATCACCGCCGCCAAACTCATCGCGCAGGCGGAGTGCGTCAACCACGGTGACAATGCTGTCGAGCCGCACTTTTGCCCCGTGAGTGTATTGCTCATCCATAACCTCCATAGAGCAGATGGTCTGTGCAATCGGTTCCGGCTCGCATATGCCGCTCGCCTCAATCACTATATAGTCGAAGTTGCCGCTGCCGGCAAGGTCCGAAAGCTGCTTCACCAAGTCCATCTTCAAAGTGCAGCAAATGCAGCCGTTCTGGAGCGGCACCAAGTTGTCGTCGGCGGTATTGACGACACCCGATTTCTGTATAAGGTCAGCATCGATATTGACCTCGCCGATATCGTTGACGATAACGGCAAAGCGGATACCCTTACGGTTGTTAAGAATGCGGTTGAGAAGAGTGGTCTTGCCACTGCCGAGATAGCCTGTGAGAAGCAGCACAGGCACTGCATTGTCCTTGTTCATGTGCGTAAATTTCAATATTTACAATCCCCCTCATCGGTCGGGCGCAATTGCTGCGCACGCCCCCATACAATCAACAACAAATATAGTGCCAAACATGTTGCATGCGTCGTTTTATAGGTCGCGTACAAAGTAATCGTGCATTATATGGTTTTGAATTTTGTTGACATTTGGACACAGTCTGTCGGAATGTGGTGGCCCCCACTTAACAGAGGACTGTGTCCGAAGGTCGGCAAAAGGCATTTGCAGAAAATGCACGAATACTTTGTGCGCGACCTATAATGCTTAGCAAATGCCCAAATTCGTCATTATGAACTGCATCATCAGATAGTGATGCGCTTCTGCGCGTCCACGTCTTCAATAGGAGGGTTGAGTAAAATCCCTTAAATGCTCTTACGAAAGAGCATTTTTATCCAAAAGTGTTGTCTGGAGAGAGCATTTTTATCCAAAAGTGTTGTCTGTAGAGAGCATTTATATCCAAAAGTGTTGTCTGGAAAGAGCATTTTTATCAAAAAGTGTTGTCTAGAGAGAGCATTTTTATCCAAAAGTGTTGTCTGGAGAGAGCATTTTATATAGAAAGGTGTTGTCTGGAAAGAGCATTTTTATTAAATTTGCAGAAAAGTTTAGTAATGGAAACGCTCATAAAGACTTCTCAAAGGCTTGTCAACACTGTGCAAATGCAGACTTTCCGATATCTGTACAACCAAATCAATTGGAATGATAGGCTCATAATGATAAAAGGGGCACGTGGTGTTGGAAAGACGACCATGCTAAGACAGCACATAAAAGAGGTATTCGGTCCGGCCGGCACTGCGTTATATGCCTCCTGCGACAATCTTTGGTTCTCGTCCAACAAAATAGTCGACCTTGCCGACTGGCATTACAATCACGGTGGAACACATCTGTATCTTGATGAGATACATCGGTACAAAGGAAACTGGCAACAGGAACTGAAAAATATTTATGATTCATACCCTGATTACCATATCGCTTTCACTGGATCATCTATGATACATCTTGACTCGGCTTTGGCCGACCTCAGTCGGCGGTGTCTTCCGTACACATTATATGGTCTATCTTTCAGAGAGTATCTTGCCTTTGAGGGTATAGCTGAAATAAAGCCCCTGTCGCTTGAAGAAATACTTGACTCTACACACAAGGCAGAATGGGATATTATCAACTCTCTTCCGGAGAAAGTTCTTGCGCTGTTCGGCCGTTATGTCGGGAAAGGTTACTTCCCATTCTACACACCGGGAAATGTGCAGGAATACTATGGGCGTATAGAGAGATTGCTTGACACGACCATAAACCGCGACATACCAGACTTGGAAAATGTGGAGTATAAAACACTTCACAAATTGAACCGTCTTCTATACGTGATGTCCACTGAAACGCCATTTACTCTCAATGTTCAGTCTTTAAGCAAAAAGATTGAGGTGTCTCGCAACACTATAATAAGGATGTTCGAGCTTCTTGACAAGGGTGCCATAGTGAGATGCCTTTATAGTGGCTGGAAGTCTCCTAAATCACTGGCTAAGCCAGGCAAAGTGCTGTTCAACAACACTGATATATTGGCGGCGTTGAGTACTTTAAACGAGATTGGTACTGTACGTGAGACTTTTGTGGCATCTATGATTGCTCCAAAACATAAGTTGACAGAGCCGCCGGCAGGTGATTTCTTGGTCGACGAGAAATATCTGCTGGAAGTTGGAGGCCCATCAAAATCGTTCAAGCAGATAGCCGATATTCCGAATAGCTTTGTAGTGGCCGATGACGATGAAACAGGGTTCGGGAACCGTATCCCCATGTGGCTGTTCGGTTTCCTCTATTGACAGTCATCTTAGGAAACATGAAAAATTTCGTGTGCCGCCAACTGAACCATATGCTCGCTATCGATATATTTCTGCCCCTTTTCGGAAGATGTCGGCTATCTTGTCGGCCAGCGATTGTGGCGAAAGGATTTTGATGCCGGCCCCGAAGCTGATTAGCTGTGTTATCAGTTCATAATTGACCACCACCTCCAGTTCAAATGTCATAGAACCATCAGCTTTCTCTTTTTCTACAAGGCGCTGGGAAGAATGGATGGGTTTAGTTAAGATATAGCTGGCTTGTGAGTTGTCGGCTTTAATAACTATCTTTTCTTTCTTCAACCGTTCATGCTTAGTCACCCCGACTACATCGTTAAAGAAATCCTCCCCAAAGTCGGCATTCTCCTTATAAGGAATGTCCGGACAAAGGTGGAAATCCACGATACGGTCAAGAGCAAGATTGAAGAGTTTCATGTCGCCCACGCGCGAACCGAAGATAAACCAACGGTTACGGTATTCCTTTAGCAGGTGGGGGTACAGTATATACGGCACCGGCTTTCGTGAGTTGAAAGATCGATAGTTGATACAGACAGTCTGCCGTGAGGCGATTATGTCATACAGGGCGTTCAGGTGTTCTAGACCTTTCAAATTGGGATTCCGTTCAAAGTCCACAATCGGCCGGCGCTTACTTGCAGAGGCCACCTTATCTTGAAGGCGGCTCACCACGTCGGCCATGTCGTGGAAGCGGTCAAACTCGTCAAACTGGCGCAGAAGGTCGATGGTACGGTTCAGTACGTCAATGTCATGTTGCGACAGCGGACGGTTGCTTATGGAATAATCAGGGTCGGCATATCGGTAATATTTCTTGTCGTAGACCTCTATCGGAGCCTCGTAGCCCAATCGGTCAGAGCGCATCATCTGAATGTCGAGCTGCACAGTGCGGGTGCTGACCAAATCCTGTTTACCCTCATATTCATACAGAGCGTCGCTGCAAGCGTCCACAAGGTCCTGCAGAGTCCATCGCCGGCCGGTATTGCGCAAGCAACGGTCAATGGTGCGGTATCTCAACAGTGCGTTTTTGTTCTGTGCCATAATGTTTTTCTGCAAATTTACCAAAATTTTTAATCTGCGCAAAATTATTGCGCAGTGGTATGCTAACTTTGCATCGTTAATCAAGGAAGCATAAAAAATAACTTGGGACACCTTGCTTTAATGCTTCCTGAAACTAATCGATGAGCAAAATTTGCGACAATTTGCGACAATCTGCGATAAGAAAAACTTTGCAGAATGGTTGAATCGCAAATTACGCAAATTACGCAAATTAATCATTTAAGAACAATTGTAAAACGGAATATCATGAAATTGGCAGAAGCATTGAGCCTCCGCGCTCAACTCAACAACAAAATATTGCAGCTCAAGACCCGTCTTAACGACTGCATCAAGATTCAGGAGGGTGACGAGCCTTCAGAGACACCCGAACAGGTTGTGGAAGAACTGGACCGGACCATCGCCGAGTTTCGCCGGCTTGTCTATCTAATCAATATGACAAACGCTAATACCGTGACGGATGACGGCAGGAATATAACCTCACTGCTCGCCGAGCGTGATGCGCTTGGACAAAAGGTGAAGGCACTGAATGCTGCACTCCGCACCATTACAGAGAAAGAGTCTCGCTACTCTCGCTCTGAGATAAAATATGTCCGCACAGTCGATGTTGGTGAATTCCGTCGCCTCTATGACAAGAACGCTTCAGAACTCCGTCATCTTGACCTCCGCATACAAGGCCTTGGCTTCACCACCGACCTTGTAGAGGAATAACCATATATCACAGAAACATACGCTCCTTTTGTAGGCAAGAGAGAAGGAGATGCGAAAAGTAAGGTTCGATTCCGCAGACAATGGGTTAGTGCCACGCCGGCACCTGTCTTGGCACAGAGCATAGGCGAGCACAGAGCACAATGGCAACGAGCATCCCCGTCCGGGGAAACCGCACACCAGCATCACCACGCATCTATCTTTCTTCCCTCATAAGGAGCGTTTTTTTAATCGTTACTAAACCTGTACTAAA
>CAJTYC010000083.1 GCA_910584185.1 uncultured Muribaculaceae bacterium | reverse complement strand
TTCTGCTTGAGCACATCCTTGAATTTTTCTACCGCTTCCTTCATCTGGTCGTCAGACAAAACGGGAGTCAAAATGAAAACGGTTTCGTAACGATTCATGATTTGAATGTGTAATTGTTAATTATTTAATTTAGTGCAAGATGCACCGAGACTCATCATCCCGGCGCATTTTGCGGTGCAAAGTTAACACTTTTTTTTGAGTTTTGCAACTCAAAACTTATATTCTTCAATCTGTTCGGGGCGGAAGTTTGCTATGAAGTCGGCATGTTTTGCCACCTCTGCCTGTCCCATCTTCACGAAGACATTCATGGAGCGACGGAATGCGTCGTTGCGTGTGGTGTCTTCGAGCAGAAGCAGACCCATGACTGTGTAGCCGGCCATCTCAACGAGGCGGCGTGCCATGAAGTCGTGATATTCGGTGCTTTCCACACCCATCACAGCCTGCACAGCGTCATTGAACTGCTGGGCCATGAGCTGGAGCGTAGCCTTCACATCCTGGTCTTCGGGCTTGCATTCAGCCTCGAGTGCCTTGTTAATCCAGTTGGTATAAGTGCCGGTGCTCACGTGGCGAATAGCTGCCACCACCTGAAGCTGTGTCGTGCCTTCGTAAATAGATGTGATACGGGCATCGCGATAGATGCGTTCGCAGGCGTAATCTTTCATGAAGCCAGAACCGCCATGTATCTGTATGCAGTCGTATGCGTTCTGGTTGGCAAACTCAGAGGTCATGCCCTTGGCGAGCGGAGTGAACGCGTCGGCGAGACGGCTATATTCCTTAGCCTCCTTCTTCTCCTCAAGTTCGAGCTTGCGCTCCTTGGCGATGTCGTCATACACCTTATACATGTCTACAAAACGGGTGCAGGCATAAAGAAGTGCGCGAGAAGCATCGAGCTTGGCCTTCATCACGGAGAGCATCTCTGCAACGGCCGGGAAGTTGATGATCTCCTTGCCAAACTGCTTACGCTCCTGAGCATAAACGAGGGCCTCGCGGAATGCAGCCTCACTGAGACCGACACTCTGGGCGGCGATGCCGAGGCGCGCACCGTTCATAAGGGCCATCACATACTTGATAAGACCCAACTTGCGTGAGCCTACGAGTTCAGCGGGAGCATCCTTGTAGGTAAGCTCGCATGTGGGGCTACCCTTGATACCCATCTTATTCTCGATGCGGCGCACATTTACGCCACCATTACGCTTGTCATAAATAAACATGGAGAGACCGCGGCCATCCTTGGTACCCTCTTCCGAACGTGCGAGAACGAGGTGAATGTCAGCATCTCCATTGGTGATGAAACGTTTCACACCGTTGAGCACCCAAGAGCCATCCTCCTTCTGAGAAGCCTTGAGCATCACAGACTGGAGGTCAGAGCCTGCATCGGGTTCGGTAAGGTCCATCGACATGGTCTCACCGGCGCAAACGCGCGGGATGTAACGCTGCTTCTGATCCTCATCGGCAAACTCATATATAGTCTCGGCGCAATCCTGGAGACCCCAGAGGTTCTCGAAACCTGCATCTGCACGGCTCACGATATCGGCAGCCATGATGTAGGGAGTGATGGGGAAATTGAGACCACCGAGACGGCGGGGCATAGCCATGCCCATGAGTCCGGCCTTGCGGCAAGCATCAAGATTCTTCTTGGTGCCCTCAGCATAGATGACACGGTTGTTCTCGACACGCGGGCCTGTATGGTCTACATCCTCGGCATTGGGGGCAATCACGTCACCACAGATCTCACCTACGATCTCGAGCACCTTATCGTAGCTGTCCTGCGCATCGGCATAGTCCTGAGGAGCGTAGTCATAAGTCTCGGCATCAGCGAAGTTGCGTTCCTTGAGAGCCACTATCTTCTCCATCTGCGGATGGTTGAGATAATGCTTCAGGCTCTCGTTGTCAGTATAGAAATTAGCCATTATTTCGTGTTCTTTTTGTAATACTTGATGAGTTTGGGCACAACATCCTCCACATTGCCGGTGATCACATAGTCAGCTATGGTATTGATCGGGGCGTTGGGGTCATTGTTGATGGAGATGATGATAGAAGACTCCTGCATACCTGCGATGTGCTGGATCTGGCCGGATATACCGCAAGCGATATAGAGTTTCGGACGCACGGTGACGCCGGTCTGGCCAATCTGACGGTCATGGTCAGCCCAGCCGGCATCGACAGCCGCACGGCTTGCACCCACTTCTCCGCCGAGCACATCGGCGAGTTCGTGAAGCATGGCGAAGTTTTCCTTGCTACCCATGCCGTAACCGCCACAGACCACAATGGGGCTACCCTTGAGGTTCACCTTGGATTTCTCCACGTTGCGGTCGATTACTTCAATCACGAAATCTTCGGGGCTTGTATAGTCGGTAGCCCTGAGGTCTATCACCTCACCCACATAGTTGGAGTAGCGCACTTCCTTCTTCATCACACCCTCGCGCACAGTAGCCATCTGGGGGCGGCAGTCAGGGTTGACGATGGTTGCGACGATATTACCGCCGAATGCGGGGCGGATCTGATAGAGCAGGTCCTTATATTCCTTACCGGTGCGTGCATCGGTATAATCACCGATCTCGAGCTGGGTGCAGTCAGCGGTCAGGCCGCTATGAAGCGAAGAAGAGACACGGGGACCGAGGTCGCGGCCTATAGAGGTAGCTCCCATGAAGGCGATACGCGGCTCCTTCTCCTTGAAAAGATTGATAAGAAGCGAGCTGTGGGGAAGCGAAGTGTAGGGAGAGAGACGCTTGTCGTCAAATTTATAAACGGTGTCGACGCCATAAGGAAGAATCTGCTTCTCCACATCCTTGAGGTTGTCGCCGGCCACCACGGCCTCGAGCTTTATGCCGAGCTTGTCGGCGAGCTGGCGACCCTTTGTGAGGAGTTCGAGGCTCACGTCGGCCACTTTGCCGTCCTCGTACTCGCAATATACTATGAGGTTATTTTTGTCTGTTGCCATGAGTCTTAGCCGATTGTATGGTTAGCGATAAGTTCCTGGATGAGTTTTTCAATCTCAGCATCGTTATTCTCAACTGTGCGTGCATCCTTGGCGGTGAAGACCACGTTCTCGATTTGCTTCACCTTGGTGGGAGAGCCAGAGAGGCCGCACTGGTTGAGGTCTGCGTTGACCGTAGCAGCGCTCCACTCACCGATGTTGAGATATGGGCGTTTCTCGATCATTGTCTTCTTGGCCTCATCGTCGGCCACCTCGGAGGGGACAGCTGCATATTTGTACTTCTGCACATTCTTGGCATTGCGCGGGCGGCAAGCGTCGGCAGAACCGTTCACAGTGATAACGAGAGGCATCGGAGCCTTTACGGTTTCCACACCCGACTCGATGCGGCGTTTCACCGTCACCTTGCCATCCTTTATATCGAGGATTTCCTCAGCATAAGTGACCTGCGGGAGGCCGAGCTTCTCAGCAATCTGGGGACCTACCTGAGCGGTGTCGCCGTCAATAGCCTGACGGCCACCGATAATGAGGTCATATTCACCGATATTGCGCACGGCTGCGCTGAGGGCGTAAGATGTGGCGAGTGTGTCGGAGCCGGCAAAAGCACGGTCGGAGAGCACTACGCCGCCATCGGCGCCACGGTACATACCCTCGCGCACGATCTCTGCGGCGCGAGCCGGACCCATGGTGAGGATCGTCACCTTGGAGCCGGGATACTGTTCCTTAAGCTTGAGGGCCTGTTCGAGGGCGTTGAGGTCCTCGGGGTTGAAGATAGCCGGAAGTGCAGCACGGTTGATAGTGCCGTCAGCCTTCATGGCATCCTTGCCCACATTGCGGGTGTCAGGCACCTGCTTGGCCAATACGATTATGTTTAAACTCATATTTTATTATGGTTAGATAATTTATCAAGTCAAAGCCGGAGTGCACCGCATGCTAATATCGGCACGTCGGTACAGTCCTTGCACAATTCGGTGCAAAGATAATAAAAATTTCTCAAATTGCGCCAAAATGTGCAAATTTGACCAAATATTGTCCTATTAATCGCGTATATGGAGAAAACGAGCGAGGCCGTACACGTAACGCCGGAATCCTGGGCGATAGCCGAGCACACGGTCGAACCAGCCGAGCCTGCGGCTGAACTGCTTCACCATCCAGCCCACGTAGAACATGACAAAGAGCGTGCCGGGGCCTACGATGTTCCACTGCCACGCTCCCCAGAATATATACCCGCTCACCACTGCCAAGGCCACGAGGATGCAGTCTATGACTATCTTCACCTTGGCAAACGGCATGCCGGTGACGCGGCACACCGCCACCTGTATACCCTCTCCGGGCATTGTCACCGAACCGCATCGCACCTCCATCGAAATGCCGAATGCAAGAATAGTGCAACCCAAGGCCTGCGCCAGAATCTGATAAGTGATAGTGTTGAACTCAAACGGTGAAGTGAGCCACATATTCAAGTCGATAAGCGCACCAAACAGAAATCCGATGACCAACTGGAAGAGCTGCACAGGCTCGAAGCGGCGTCGCAGCACAGCAATTTGGGCAAACACAAGCAATATATTCATGATGTTGGTGTATTCGCCGATCGTCAGGGAAGGCACAAGTCCGTCGGCACCTGCTATTGAGAATGCAAGTGGCACTGAGGAGATGACGCTGCTGCCCAGACAACTGCGCACGCAAAATGCAATGCCGAGCGTCATAATATACAAAGAAATAAGCAGCCACACGTGCTGCCAAACAAACTGAATGAACTTGTCGCGAAGAGATGCAGAAATAGTTTTTGACATAACGAAAATAATTGTGGATTCCGGCAAATATACAAAAATTTTACCTTTTTTACAAATCGCGACACATGGACGACATACGGGGCGACACACGACGAGCTGCTCTAAAGAAGTGATAAGAACTTAAACATTTGGCAATTTATTTGGTCATTATTATAGATTCCATCAAAAATTTGCATTTCAAGATGAAGAGAAAAACCTTGTTGCTTTGCATATTCTCGACCACTGCCGCAGTTTCCGCCATGGCGGCTGTTATAAAAGGGAGGGTCATTGACTCAGAGGGAGTTGAGCTTCCAGTAGTGACCACGCAGCTGATTAATGCCAAAGACTCCACACGTGCAGGCGTTGCGCTTACCGAAGCCGACGGCTCTTTCAAGTTTGACAATCTGGCGCCCGGTCTCTACAGCCTGCGGCTCACCATGACCGGTATGGATAATATCGACAAGGCAGTACAATTGTCCGACAGCACCGAGACCAAAGTCCTCGGTGACATCACGATGACCGAAAACTCCGTGATGCTTCAGGAGGCAGTGGTGACTGCAGTGCGTGCCGCTGTCATCGCCAAGGAGGACACGTTAGAGTTTAACGCCGGTTCGTTTCACACCAACCCCACAGCTTCGGTTGAGGATCTGCTGAAGAAGCTCCCCGGCGTCGAGGTGGGTTCTGACGGCTCCATCACTTCGGGAGGCAAGACGGTGACGAAGATTCTTGTGGATGGCAAGGAATTTTTTGCCGACGACCCGAAGATGGCAACCAAAAACCTTCCCTCCAACATAGTGGAAAAAGTGCAGGTGGTGGATCGCAAAAGCGAGACTGCTCGTCTCACCGGTGTTGACGACGGTGAAGACGAGACCGTAATCAACCTCACCGTAAAGAAAGATATGAACAACGGTTGGTTCGGCACCATAGGTGGAGGCTACGGCACGGATGGACGTTATCAAGGCAACCTCAACATCAACTGGTTCAAGAACGGCAACCAGGTGTCGATAGTCGGAGGAGGCAACAACATCAACGAGATGGGATTCAGCGATTCGGGGCGCGGCCGATTCAGCGACTTCGGAGGCAACAATGGCATCAACTCCACCCAACAGTTCGGCATCAACTTCAATGTGGGCAAGGATGACAAGATACGTGTAGGAGGCAACATATTATACGCCCACACCGACCGTATCTCCAAGAGCCGCTTCGACACATAATATCTCTTTCCTGACTCCGTAAGCTACAAGCGAGGCGGTTCTCGCACCTGCGACCGCGGACATTCGCTGCGTGCACAATTCCGGCTGCAATGGAATATCTCGGAGGCCGATGTGCTCGACTTCCGCCCTGAGTTTACATTCAACAACCGCCGCTCCGAAATGCAAGACTCCGCAACATTGCTTGCCAGTCTCGTCGAAACCGATAAAGTGAACTCCAACCGGTCCATGCGGGCCAACCGTGGTAACGACTACAACGCCAGCGGTCGACTCATATATACCCACAAATTCCTGTCGCGGCCCGGACGCTCCATATCTGCGCAGGTCAATTATACATTTTCCAATACCCGCGAGCGCACCACCACTTGGAACGATATAATCTACTACCTGCGTCAGGAGGATAGCGAAAGCATACTCGAATTTCTCGATTCCAAGCAATGGTCCAACTCTCTCGAGGGTAGACTAACCTGGACCGAACCACTCGGAAACCCCATACGTGGCAATTATCTCGAGGTGGCTTATAAGGCTTCGATGCGATACAACAACGCTGACAAAATCACATACGGACTCCCCGTGCCGGAAGGCTTTGATTCCTTCGGCAGTTCACTGCCCGAATACAATTCCGCTCCCACCGGAGCCGTGCAGGATGATGACCTGAGCAACCGGTTCCGCAACCGATTCTCCACCCAGGAACTTCAGGTGGGCTACAAGAAATCGACCACGACGCTCAACCTCAATGCCGGTCTCACGTTCTCACCCTCAAGTTCGAAAAGTGAAGACTTGATAAATCCGGCACGCAATATCGACACCAGATGGGTGTTTAATGTTGCACCTTACTTGCGTGTACGCTACAAATTCTCAAAGCAGTCGAGCCTTATGGCTCATTACAGGGCTCGCACTTCCCAGCCTTCGCTCACACAGCTGCAACCGGTGGCGGATGTTTCAGACCCGCTCAATATAAAGATAGGTAATCCGGATTTGAAGCCTACCTTCACTCAAAATTTGGGAATACACTTCAACAACTATAATGCCACCACGCAGCAAAGCATCTTCGCTGTAGCTAATGCCAGCTTTGCGTTGAACAATATCGTGTCGCGCACCATCACCGACCCCAACACAGGTGTACGCACAACAACATATGCCAATGCCAACGGCAACTGGAACGTGTTCGGCATGTTCATGCTCAACCAACCGTTGCGCAACCGCAAGTGGCGATTCATGACGCGCTTCAACGGACGTTACTCTTCATCGGCCGGTTATATAGACGGGCAATTCAACCGGAGTGGCAACCTCACGCTCTCCCCCACTGCCGGCATGACATTCTCTTGCGATGTGTTCCAGATGACCGTCAATCCTACCTACTCGTTCCAGATGGCCACGAGTACTCTCCAGCTGCAGAAAAACCGCTACACACACGCCTACGGATTTGATGCCGACGCCTCGGTCTATCTCCCCTTCGGGTTGGAGTTGACCACCGACTTGTCGTTCTCAAAAGCCACAGGATATTCGCAGAGCTTCGACAACACTCAGTGGCTCTGGAATGCGCAGCTCTCCTACTCTGTGCTCCGCGACAAATCGCTGACTTTTTCAGTAAGGGCCTACGACCTTTTAGGACAGAAGAAAAACGTGAGCCGAACGGTAAGTGCCAACATGATATCAGACAATGCCTATAACGACCTGAGCCGTTACGTAATGTTTGGCGTGACCTGGAAATTCAACACCATGAGCAAGAAAGTTGCCAAAGGCCCGCTGCCCGACGACATGCCTCCGGGCGGCGAACCCGGCTTCCGCCCCGGCCCCGACGGTGAACGCAGCGGACACGGTGAGCGCAGCGGACGCGGAGGAGCACCTATGGGACCTCCGAGATAAAGTTTGCAACTCTACTTATTTATTATTATTTTTGTGGTTTGATAGGTATTCTTCCGGTCATTATAATAGGCTAAATATAAAATATGAATAATAGATATATCGCCATTGCCATAGCTGCGCTTGCCGCTTCGGGCTGCGCATGGGCGCAGAGTGCCGACGATTTGCTGAGCCAGGGACGTGAGGCCTTTATGAATTATGAGTTTGACAAAGCTTCTCGTCTATACGCTCAAGCCAAGAAAAAAGTGCGCAAGTCTGATGAGTATTATGCCGACAAACATGAGGCCTTTAACCGTCAGCTCATGAATGCCCGAAACTTCTTGGAACGTGTGGAGCAGATTGCTGTGATCGATAGCCTCACTGTGCCGCGCAATGACTTTTTCAAGTCGTACAGGCTGCCTCAGTCAGCCGGCTCGCTGGGCGACAAGTCTGCCCTCCCCCCTAAGGCTGATGGCGCGGATGTAAATTATGTCTTCACCAACGAGGGTGAGGATTACAAGATATGGGCGCAACCCGACACCACCGGTTATATGCATTTGGTGGAGTCAATACGTATGACTGATGGCAACTGGGGAACCCCGACACCTGCCGGTGACAATCTCTCGGAAGAGAGTGACGCAATATTTCCTTTCATGATGGCCGATGGCGTGACGCTTTATTATGCCTCCAACAATGAGGACGAGTCAATAGGTGGCTACGACATTATGGTGGCCACACGCGATGCCGCCGACGGTTCTTTCTTGCAGCCATCAAATCTCGGCTTCCCTTACAACTCCCCTTTCGATGACTATCTCCTTGCCATCGACGAACTGAACGGTGTGGGTTGGTGGGCAACCGACCGTAATCAGCTCGACGACGAATTGACAGTATATGTGTTCGTGACTAACGACTTGCGCAAGAACTATCCGGTGGACGAAGAAGATATAATAGGATTTGCCCGTATAGACGACTATATCGCCACTCAGCCGGAGGATGCTGATTATGATGAACTGTTGGCCACTATCCGTGCCATCGACCCCACTGTGCAGAAGCGTAAGTCAGAGTTTGATTTCCCGGCTCCGGGAGGCAAGATATATCACAATTATGAAGAGTTGCCCAACATGGCCTCTCGAGCTACCATGCGTAAATATGTGGCAGCAGAGGCTGACCTGTCGGACGCAAAGAAAGCCTTGGGAGAATTGCGCCGCAAGTATGCTGAAAGCCGCTCACAGTCGCTCGGATCAAAGATTGAACAGGCCGAAACACTGATTGACACGAAACGTGAAGAGGTGAAACGACTGCGCAACGAGGTATACAAAAGTCTGGCAAGATGAGCGTAGATTTATTAACCGGTATAATCGGGCGCACGGACCATTATAATTTTCATTCGCACTCTCAATATTGCGACGGCAAGGCCACTGTTGCGGAGATAGTTGAGGCTGCTTGTCGCAATGGCTTCGAGGCGTGGGGAGTATCGCCCCACTCCCCTATCTGCATACCCTCGCCATGCAATATGACGAAAGAGAGCGTGCCTGAATATCTTGATGAGATGTACAGGCTCAAGGGTGAATATGAGGGGAAGATGCAACTTCTCACGGCGCTTGAGGTTGATTTTTTGGGTAGAGATTTCGGACCTCACATTGACTACTTTCAGAATTTGCCGCTCGATTACCGCATCGGCTCCGTGCATTTCGTGACCAACCAGGATGGTGTGCCGCTTGACTGCGACGGGAGCGCAGAGCGATTTGCGCATTATCTCAAGGATGGTTATTACGGAGATTTGCGCTATGTTGTGGAGAAATATTTCGAGCAAGTACTGACGATGCTTGAGTTGGGAGGCTTCGAATTATTAGGTCACTTCGACAAGATAATCGGCAACGCTTGCACATTAGATAAGACGCTTGAAGAGCAAGGATGGTACGAGGCATTTATTCGCGACGTAGTGAAAGAAGCAAAATATAGAGGAGTTGTAATTGAAATCAACACAAAGGCAATAGAGACAAGAGGACGTTTCTATCCTTCACAAAGATGGTGGCCGCTATTGCAGCAAGCAGGTGTGACGATAGCAGTCAATTCCGACTGCCACCACCCGGACCTGACTGACCTGGGCCGCTCCACCGCACTCTCACTCCTCAAGTCATAACCCGTCATACATGCAGCATTTTTCACCTAAAATACTCTGACTCCAATGAAGACTCCGATGAAGACACCTGTGAAGAAAGCCGTCACTTTTGCTGTTCAAGTTCTGGCAACAACCATAATATTTACCGTGTGTCTTTATTTATGGTATCTGATAGACCATGGCATAAAAGAGTTTGACTGGAGTCTGCTTGTGCAGGGATTGCTGTTCTCACTTCTATTTGTGCCCGTAACCAATTACTGGAACAAGAAAAAGAGCAAATGAGGCATGAAATAACTTTGTAGTCGTCGGCGGCGCCTCCTCGCCCCGATTCGCGATGCAACGTCGCGAAGCAATTTTAAGTTTTAAATTCTACATTTTAAATTTATTGTTG